>JASHRL010000121.1 GCA_030037355.1 Candidatus Acidiferrales bacterium
GTAATTCGCATCAAGTAGAGTATCATTATCTCGCAGGTAAAGGAGAAAGGTATGACTAGCCCGGAGAAAGCCCTCATTCATCTGGATGGCGTGACAAAGGTCTTCTTTACCGATGAGATCGAGACCCACGCCCTCGCCGGTGTGCATCTCGAAATAAAAGTCGGCGAATTCCTCGCCATTGCCGGGCCTTCCGGCTGCGGCAAATCGACTTTGCTCTCGATTCTCGGTCTGCTCGATTCGCCCACTGACGGCAACTACACGCTCAATAATCAGCCCGTTGCGAATCTTTCTCTCTCGGATCGCACGCGCATCCGCAATCGCGAGATCGGTTTTATTTTCCAGGCGTTCAACCTGATCGGCGACCTCACCGTCTTCGAAAATGTTGAGCTGCCGTTGACCTATCGCAGCATGGCCTCGGCTGAGCGCAAGCAGCGCGTCCAGCAAGTGCTCGAACGCGTCGGCATGGCTCACCGCATGAAGCACTATCCGTCGCAGCTCTCCGGCGGTCAGCAACAGCGTGTCGCCGTGGCGCGCGCCTTGGTCGGCCAGCCCTCCATCCTGCTGGCGGACGAGCCCACCGGAAACTTGGACTCCAAGAACAGCGAAGCGGTGATGGATTTGCTCCGGCAGTTGCACGGCGAAGGCGCCACGATTTGCATGGTGACGCACGATCCGCGCTTCGCGGGCGTCGCCGATCGCTCGATTCATTTGTTTGACGGGCGCATCGTCGAAGAGACCACGCACGCGCGCACGCAAGCGGTCTAATAAAGCGCGCTAACGAACGAAGCTTTTTCCCCGGTCATTGCTAGCAAAGGCCGGGGTGTATCTGCATGAGATGGAGGTGCGAGATGAGCGGCTTCTGGCAAGATTTCCGGATTGCAATACGCACTCTTTCCAAGAATCCTGCGTTCGCCGCGATGGCCATTCTCACGCTGGCCCTCGGCATCGGCGCGTCTGCCGCAATTTTCTCCGTCGTCGATGGCGTCCTGTTGCGCCCGCTTCCTTATCCGAATCCCCAGCAGCTCGTGACCGTCTGGGAGCTGGAAGCCCACGGCCATCGCGCGCATCCCGCCGATCCGAACTTCCTCGATTTTCGCGCGCAGAATCACACATTGAGCGCGCTGGCCATGTTCGCCACAATTCCCGAATCCATTTCCGGCGGAAGTGAACCTACGCGCATGAACATCGGCTTGGTGTCTCAGGATTTTTTCAAGGTGCTTGGCGTTGAGCCTTTTCGCGGCCATACATTTACGCCCGATGAGCTTGTCGAGCATGGTGCGCCGGCGATTATCGTGAGTTACAGCTACTGGCAGCGATTTCTCGGCGGCGCCGCGGATTTGTCGCAAGTTCGCCTGACCATGGACGGAACCGTCTATCCGGTAATCGGCGTCATGCCGCAAGGATTCGATTTTCCTCATGGTGTAGAAGCCTGGGCTGCCTGGGAACGCTACGGCTGGGGAACCAGCCGCACATCGCATGATGGCGAAGGACTCGGCCGCCTTCGCTATGGTGTGACCCTCGCGCAGGCGCGCGTCGATCTCGACACAATCGCTCGTCGTATCAACGCGAAATATGGCAAAACAGAAAACTCCGACTATTTTCTGCAGGACGCTCAGGTCACTCCCTTGGCGGATGAGATGGTCGGAAACGTCCGCGCCGCCCTCCTTACGCTTTTCGGCGCTGTGATCCTTTTGTTTCTCGTCGCCTGCGCGAATGTCGCTGGATTGCTGTTGGCGCGCACATCCGCGCGCCGCAAAGAGCTTGCCGTGCGCGCTGCGCTGGGCGCTGGCCGCGGACGTCTCGTGCGGCAATTGCTGGCCGAATCCCTGGCGCTCGCACTGGCTGGGGGTGCGTTGGGAATTGTGCTTGCCGCGTGGACCACGCGCTTGCTTCCCGCGATACTTCCTGAAAGCCTGCCTCGCCAGGAGGGCATTGCGCTCAACGGAATGGTTCTTCTATTTACCGTTGCTGCGACGCTGATCGTCGCGCTAGCCCTCGGACTCTTTGCCGCATGGCGCGCCGGAGGCGAGGGGCTCGGCGACGCGCTCAGCGCCGGCTCGCGCAGTTACAGCGGTGGAAGTCACAAGGCTCGTAGCGCACTCGTGATCGGTGAAATCGCCGCCACGCTGATGCTGCTTGTCGGCGCGGGTCTTCTGGGCCGTAGCTTCTTGCGCTTGGTTTCCGTCAATCCCGGCTTCGACGGCCAGAATCTGCTGGTCATGAAGTTTTCACTTCCCGTTCCTGAGAATGGGCCTATGACTCGGGCGGATATCGTGCGCCAGACGCAGTTTCTCGATAATGCATTGTCGCGAGTGCGCGCGATTCCCGGCGTCGAATCCGCGGGCGTAACCGGCGCGCTTCCCATCGCCGATCCCGATGGATTTCCCGACGGTCTGTTTTTGATTCTCAATGGCCAGCCTGCGCCCAAAAATTTTGATGAATGGGGACGCATGGCGCTGAACCCAAAGCAAACCGGCGAGGGGGATCGCGCCGTCACGAGCGCCGGCTTTTTCCGCGCCGCCGGGATTCCATTGATACGCGGCCGTTTTTTCAATGAGCAGGATGGTCCTGATGCGCCGAACGTCGCGCTGATTAGTCAGTCGCTCGCCAAGGAAAAATGGCCGAACCAGGACCCTGTCGGCCAGATGATCGACTTCAGCAACATGGACGGCATCTTGAAGCCTCTCACGATTGTCGGAGTTGTCGGCGACATTCGTGCGGAAGGACTGAACCGGCCCGCGCCCGCGCTTGTTTACGTGGATTATCGCCAGCGCGGACTCGGCGGCAACAGCGCGCCCGCCATTGTGCTGCGTAGCAAGCTGCCGGCGAGTGCCGTTGTTCCTACGGCCCGTGCGATTTTTCACGAACTCGATCCAAATATCCCTGTCGAATTCACCACGTATACTGAAGCGCTGGGCGGCTGGATGGCCGAGAAACGCTTCCTCCTGCTTCTTGCCGGTGCATTCGCCGGCGCCGCATTGGCGCTCGCCGCGGTAGGCATTTATGGCATCATCGCCTTCTCGGTAACGCGTCGCACGCAAGAGATCGGCATTCGCGTGGCTCTTGGCGCGCAACGCAGCGATGTGCTGCGTCTCGTGGTCGGCGAAGGAGCGCGGCTCGCGGCCATCGGCGTCGTCATCGGCATTGCTTTGTCATTCGCGGTTACGCAACTGATGTCCAGTCTGCTTTTTGACGTGAAGGCTACCGATCCACTCACGTTTCTGGTCGTAGCCGTGCTGCTTTCGCTCGTTGCGCTGCTGGCGTCGTATATTCCGGCGCGCCGCGCCCTGCGCCTCGATCCCATGATTGCGCTGCGCTATGAATGATGCTCCGCCGCGCGTCGATGGTGGGTCGGTTTGAACTTTTTGGATCGCGACACGAGGAGTCAAAATTCAAATTGACCTGGTCACTCTCGCGTCGGAGGGCTACGCGAAATCCTCTCGGAAAGGTAGAATGCTGGGGAACCTGGGCCACGGATTGTGCGTCTTGGTTATGGACTGGCCAGTGTTCTTGAGTCTTACTTCCGGGAGGGCATAATGCAGGAGCTGTTCGGAAAATTGGATATGAAAAAACTTCTCGCGAAAACGCGAGTTTTGATTCATCCCACGGTTCTGGCCGCCGCGGCCACGCTGGCGCTGGCCGTCAGCCTCGGCACGCAAGCGCAACAGTCGCAGATGGCGCAGCCTGCCCCTGCGGAAAAGACCGCCGGAGAGCAATTTAAGAATATTCAGGTGCTCAAGGACATCCCTGCCTCCCAGCTCCTACCTGGCATGCGCTACATCACGACGGCTTTGGGTGTTGAGTGCAATTTCTGCCACGTTGACGGCAATTTCCCGAGTGACGACAAGCGCCCCAAGCAAACCGCCCGTCAGATGATGACCATGCTCTTCGCCATCAATAAAGATAATTTCGACGGCCGGCCCGAAGTGAGCTGCTTCACCTGTCATCAGGGACGTCAAGCGCCGATGGGCGTACCTGCTCTCCCCGTGGAGGCCGTTGAACCGCAATTCTCCCCGCTCGCCCAAGGCGCGCCAACCTTGGATGCAGTATTGGCTAAATTTGCCCAAGCGAAGGGCGGAGCCGATGCCCTGAACAAAATCACCACGCGCGAGTTCCAAATCGATGAGACGCGCGACGGGCATACCTCCTCAGTCACCGCCTACCAAAAGGCTCCCGGCGAAATGTATTCTGTCATCACCACGCCGCAAGGGACTTCGACCACGTTCACCGATGGCGCCCACGCCTGGGTTACGACAAGTCGCGGCAGCTTTGAAGCTAGTGGTTTCGATTCGATTGTTCTCAGCCGCGAAGCTCAGATGAATCCGATCGCCGCGTTGAACGGTTACACGTCCAAGCGGCTGCGCGGACAGGCGAAAATCGGAGATGCAATGACGTGGGCCGTGCAGGCCACTGCGCCCGACGGCGTTGCCGAGTTTCTCTTTTTTGATCAGCAGTCCGGTTTGCTTGTCCGGCGCATGATTCGCGACCGCACCATTTTCGGAGCGCTGCCCGTCGAAGTGGATTATTCCGATTTTCGCGAGACCGACGGTGTGGACATTCCTTACAAGATTACGTGGTACACCAATGGGCAGACGGCCGTGTTTGTTGTTAAGGATGTGAAGGACAACGTGCCCGTCGACGATTCGAAATTCGTCCCGCCAGCGCCGCAATCGCACTAGGACATCCGGCGTGGCAAAGGATATGGAAGAAGCAATTCGGAGCCTCATAAAGGAGAGCAGATTCCGAAGCCGTGTTCCGCGAACGACTGGTTGCCGGCTGGAGGCACCCGGTTTCCCGCTTGCCAGCCAGCAGTGAGGCAAAGTGGGTCACGGCGAGCATAAAGCGAAGATTCTAATCGCCACATGCTCGTTATTCGAAATAGCCGCAAGTCGTTGAAAACAGGGCATCGGCCCATTTCTAATCGCCACATTTCGCACTCTGTTGGGGTTCGCTATAACTAAGTTTCTCGAATTTGCAGGAGACGAAACGTGATTCGAATGATCGATATCGAGAAGTTTTATGAATCCGGCGCCGGCAAGACCTGGGTGCTGCGCCGCATCAACTTGGACGTGCGCGAAGGCGAGTTCATCACCATCATGGGCCCCTCCGGCGCCGGCAAGTCCACGCTCATGGGCATCATCGGCATGCTCGACGGCGCATGGAAGGGTCAATTTTATTTCGCCGACCACGAGGTTCATAAGCTCGACAATCGCAAGCGCGTCGAGCTGCACAAGAAATATATCGGCTTCGTTTTTCAGCAGTATCATTTGCTCGACAATCTCACTGTCGCGGAAAATCTGGATCTCCCCCTCTCCTATCGCGACATCAAAAAGTCCGAACGCGACGGCATGGTAGCCGACATTCTTGACCGCTTTCAAATCGTCGGCAAAAAAAATCTGTATCCCAATCAGCTTTCCGGCGGACAGCAACAATTGGTCGCCGTCGCGCGCGCGGTCATCGGTAATCCAAAATTAATTCTCGCCGATGAACCCACCGGCAGCCTGCACTCCAGCCAGGGCAAAATGATTATGGATCTTCTGAAACGGTTGAACGATGAAGGCACCACAATCATTCAAGTGACGCACAACGAAGCCTGGGCCGCCTACGGCAACCGTATCATTCAACTTGCCGACGGCTGGATTGTCGATGGCGCTTCTCAAGCCACGAAGGCCTGAGGCTTTACTGCGCTGGACGCTCGGTCTTTGGAATTTTCTATGTTGTATAATTCTTGTTTTGCGAAATGGATCAGTGTCCGAAATCGGGACAGCGTAGTCCCGCTACCGGTCGGCGCGCAGCGAACAGTTTTGCATCTTGAATTCGTAATCGTTTTAGTTTCAGGTTGTTAGTTCTCGCAGCCGTTGGTTCTGAAGCTGCCTTGGTTTTGTTGCCGTGGAATCTGAAATCAAATCCGCCGCAGATTCATCGTCGAACGCAAGTATGCAGCCTCTCCGCCTTCTTATCGCCGACGATCAGGCAGACATTCTCGAAGCCCTGCGTCTCCTCCTGAAAGGCGAGGGCTACGAACTCGAACTCGCCAACTCACCTGCCGCGGTCGTCGCCGCCGTTTCGCAGCGCCCCTTCGATTTACTTCTCATGGACCTGAACTATGCGCGCGACACAACTTCCGGACGCGAAGGCCTCGACTTGCTTTCGCAAGTCCACTTGATCGACGACACGCTGCCCATCGTGGCGATGACAGCGTGGGGCAGCGTCGAGCTGGCTGTCGCGATCATGAGAGAGGGCGTCCGCGATTTCGTGCTGAAGCCGTGGGACAATACGCGCCTTCTCGAGACGGTGCGAATTGAAATCGAAAAAGGCCAGCGCGTGCGAAAGGCCAAAGTGGAAGATCAGGAACGCGCCAAAAGACTCAAACGCGCAGCCGGCGATTGGGAAGAAGCCAAGCGCACCCAACTGGGCTTTCTCCCCAAAGAAATTCCGCAGATTCCCGGCTGCGAATTTTCAGGCGCGTGGCTTCCCATGCATGGCATTGGCGGCGATTATTTCGACGTCATTTCGTTGGATGCGAATCGCTTTGCGTTCACGATTGCCGATGTGGCGGGCAAGGGCATCGCCGCCGCCCTCCTGATGTCGAATCTTCAGGCCACGGTTCGCGGCCTGGCAGTCCAGGATCTGCCGCCCGCAAACCTGGCCGAGCAGCTCAATCGCATCATCTCGAAAAATACAGCTTCGGATCGCTTCATCACTTTTTTTTACGCGGTCTTCGATGCGCAGTCCCGCCGCTTGCTCTATTCCAATGGAGGCCATAATGCGCCCATTGTGCTACGGCGCGATGGCTCCATTGATCGCTTGAGTTCTGGTGGCCAGGCGCTCGGGATTTTTGAGGAGGAACGCTACGAACAGGAAGAAATTACTCTGGCGGAGGGCGATCGCCTGGCGCTCTTCACCGACGGAATCACCGAAGCTTCCGACGGCACGGAGGAAGAATTCGGCGAAGCGCGCCTGCTCGAAATCCTCCAGCAGAGCCGTTCGTTAAGCGCTGCGGAAATTCAGAAAATAGTTCTGAGCCGTGTTGCTGAATTCAGCGGCGAAAAATTCCAGGACGACGCCACGCTCGTTCTCCTCGCGATCAACTGAGTCACAAAGCCGCCGGCCTCGCGTTCTTTCATTTCCTTGTGACTGGCAGAATTGTATTTTACCATCTGCCTCCGGATGAATGATCCGTTGGGCTGAACTCGCATCCCGGCCTTCTCTGAGCCACCGATATTGATAGGCAAATGGTATTGCTAAATGGTATATAGATGCACCTGCGCCGGCCAGAGGCGGGCCGGGCGGCGTTCACTTTCTCGGGGAATCGAATAAATCCGAATGGGAAACTTCTGGCGCGATTTGGAATACGGCTGGCGTCTGCTCCGCAAAAGCCCGGGGTTCGCAAGCATTGCCGTTTTGACTCTGGCGCTGGGTATCGGCGCCAACGTGGCGATTTTCAGCATCGTCAATGCCGTTGTTCTTCGCGCGCTGCCATTTCCAGAGCCGCAGCAACTAGTCGATGTCTGGACGACCGATTTCAACCGCAAGCTCACCCACGGCACCACTCCGCCCGCGGATTTTCTCGACTGGCGCTCGCAGTGTCATGTCTTCGAACATCTGGCGGCCTACCAGACCTGGTTCTTCAACCTCACGGGCGCTGGCGAGCCGGTGCAACTCTGGGGCGTCCACGTCTCTTGGGATTTTCTGGACATGCTCGAAGTCAAGCTCGCGTTAGGCCGCACGTTTCGGCCCGATGAAGAGCAGCCCGGGCACGACCAGGAGGTCATCATCAGTTACGGGCTCTGGGAGCAACGCTTCGGCGGCGATCCTCGTATCGTTGGCCGCAACATCACCATCGATTACAAACCTTATAGCGTCGTGGGCGTCCTGCCGAGGGGATTTGACATCTTTGGCACGACGGGAACGGCTCGCCAACTGGATCTCTGGATGCCTCTTTCCTTTCAGCCGAGCGAAATCCGGCGCGACAATCCTTCGCTGGAGGTCATGGGCCGCCTCAAGCCGGGCATCTCGGTTGCGCGCGCGAACGCGGATTTGCAGCCGATCTCCAGCCGTCTTTCCATGGAATATCCGGCAACGAATCAGGGAACTGGCGTGCTGGTTCTTTCCATGCAGCAGGACCTCGACCAGCACGGCGGGAACTCGATGTTCATTTTGCTCGCTGCCGTCGGTTTAGTCTTGCTCATTGCTTGCGCCAATGTGGCGAACTTGCTTCTTTCGCGCGCTTCGGCGAGGCAAAGGGAAATGTCCATCCGCTCTGCGCTCGGGGCGCGCCGTTCGCGCGTCATTCGCCAGCTTCTCACGGAAAGCGTTCTTCTCGCTTTTCTCGGTGGTGTCGCTGGTCTCTTGCTTGCTCATTTTGCGCTGGAGTCCTTACCGGTTCTTCTTTCGCATATCGGCGCAGTCAATCAGGTACCGCGCATGGCTTTAATTGGCCTCAATCTGCAGGTTCTGATCTTCACGCTCGGCGCTACGATTGCTACGGGAATCATTTTCGGCCTCGCTCCGGCATATCAAGGCTCAAGGACGGATTTGAACGAATCGCTCAAGGAAGGCGGGCGCGGATCGTCTGGCGCGCTGCGAAGCCGGTTCACGCGAAACATTCTTGCTATTTCGGAAGTTGGACTTTCGCTGGTCTTGTTGATAGGCGCAGTGATGCTGATTCGCAGCTTCCGCGATTTGCTCGCTGTGGACCCGGGCTTCGATTTGAAGAATGTGTTGTCCATGCAAGTCTGGCTTCCGGAATCGCACTATCCCAACGAAAGTCAGATACGAACATTTTTCCAGCAACTTGAGCCGCGCGTGCGCGCCCTGCCCGGAGTGAGTTCAGCCAGCGCGATTAATTTTTTGCCGCTGACGGCCTGGACGGACTTCGCGAATTTCGACATCAGCGGCAGGCCATCTCCCCCGCCGCGTCAGGAATACGTGGCGCAATACCGGATCATTGACCCCGAGTATTTTCGCACCATGGAGATTCCTCTCCTGCGCGGGCGCTATTTTGCGGACACCGACGACAGCCAGTCCGCGGGCGTGGCGATCATCAATGAGGCGCTCGCCAAAAAATATTGGCCGAACGAGAATCCGCTCGAAAGCCGCGTTCGCCCGCACCTGGAAAAGTCCACGTCGTCTCCGTGGCGTCCTGTAGTGAGCGATTCCTGGCTGAATATCGTCGGCGTGGTGAATGACATCAATGATCCCCGCTTAGCCCAATACGGAGGGAACGGAGACCCGGGACTTATCTATTTGCCTTACTCGCAGGCTCCTTCGCGCATCATGCGCATCGTGCTGCGCACGATCGGTCCGCCCATGACGCTCACAGGAGCGGCCAAGAGCGCGGTGCAATCGGTCGACAAGGATCAGCCTGTGACGGACGTGCATTCGATGGAGGAGCTTCTTTCCGAATCGATTTCTTCGCAGGCTTTGAATACGACGCTGGTCAGCTTTTTCGCGGCGCTGGCGCTGATTCTTGCCTCCATTGGCATCTACGGCGTGATTTCCTACGGCGTCGAGCAGCAAACGCATGAAATCGGCATTCGCATGGCATTGGGAGCCCAACCGGGAGACGTTGTGCGCCTAGTGATTCGCCAAGGTATGAGCCTCGCGCTCGTCGGGATTGTTTTTGGGCTTGCCGGAGGTTATGCCGTGACGCGCCTGCTTGCGAATTTCACGTTCGGAATCAAATCCCTCGATCCCATTGCAGCCGCGATTGCGATAGCGATCTTGCTACTCGTCGCGCTGCTGGCTTGCTATATTCCGGCACGCCGAGCAACGCGAATCGATCCGATGCAGGCCCTCCGATACGAATAGCATTTGCTCGTCAAGCAGCCGCAATTTGCGCTGTTCATTCTAGTCACTGAACTGTCCGAAAACGGACAGTCTGCCGTCGTCAAAGTCCCGCCTGTTCTATGGTAAACTGCTGACATCCCAGTAGTTGCTACGTGACCGCTTGCGGCAAGGGACGTGCCTCGGTATTTCTGGGGGATTTTCACATGAACAGCCTCTGGCAAGACATCCGCTTCGGCTTTCGTTCGCTCAAGGCAAATCCCGGTTTTTCCGCCGTGATCATCCTGACGCTTGCGTTGGGCATCGGCGCAAACACAGCCATCTTCAGCGTCGTCTATGGCGTTCTCTTGCGGCCCCTGCCATATCCGCAGCCGGACCGCATCACGCAGATTTCCATCAGCTACAACGGGCAGCTCGATTATTCCGGCTTCGATGCGCGCGAGTTCGATTTCTGGCGCACGCACAGCGATCCTTTCCAATATGTCGCGGCGACGACGCAAGTCGGTTTCAATCTCTCCAGTGGCGACCAGCCATTGCGCGTTCGCGCTCTGCGAGTTTCGTCGGATTATTTTCGCGTCCTCGGCGTCGAGCCAGCTCTGGGCCGCACATTTTCGCCGGATGAGGACAGCCCCAGCGGCCCGAACACTGTCATCCTGAGTTACGGCTTGTGGAAGTCGCAATTCGGCGGCGACACGGGAATCATCGGCAGATCGATTTCGCTCGATGGCAATCCGTTCACTGTGATTGGCGTGATGCCCGTCGGTTTTCGAGATGCAAGCTTGTGGGGTAAGTCAGATGAGGCTATCGAATTGTGGACAACAATTCGTCAGGTTGACGCTTCGATCGGCGGTGGCAGGAATTACACCGTGGTTGCCCGCTTGAAACCCGACATTTCGCGCGCGCAAGCGAATAGCTACCTTCATATCGCTGAAGGTTCGTTTGCGAAGGAACTGGGCTCCAATTTTCTGATACGGAATCATGCCTCCTTTAGCGCGGAGCCTCTTGTGAACATGGTCTCTTTCGGCTACCGAACCCCGCTGCTGGTGCTTTTCGGCGCAATTGGATTTGTACTTTTGATCGCCTGTGTCAATGTCGCGAATTTGCTGATGTCGCGCGCTGCCGGCCGCAGCAAGGAAATTGCCGTGCGCACGGCCCTGGGCGCAACCCGCGCGCGTCTTTTCCGGCAGTTGATTACAGAGAGTCTCGTGCTCTCCGGCATCGGAGGCGCGCTGGGATTATTGCTGGCAGATTGGGGATTGAATTTCCTGCTCGCGCTGGCGCCGCCGGATTTGCCTCGCATACATGATATTTTTCTCGATCGCTGGGCGCTTGGTTTCACAATCCTTGCTTCGCTTCTCACGGGAATCCTGTTCGGCCTCGCTCCGGCGTTTCAAACCTCCAAAGTGGACCTCAACAATTCGCTGAAGGAAAGCGTTGGCCGCGCAACCTCAGGGACTGCGCGGCGCCGCCTGCGAAATTCTCTCGCCGTGGCGGAAATCGCGCTGTCGTTTGTTTTGCTGGCAGGCGCGGGGCTTCTCATCGAGACTTTTGCGAATCTGATGAACACAAATCCTGGCTTTGATCCAAGCCCGATTCTCGTGCTCAATACGTGGACCACGGGCCAGCACTTTACTCCTCTCGCTGATAAAGCCACTCCTGCGCAGGAAAGTGCCCGCGCGGCGGAGATCAATCGGTTCTATCAAGGAATTTTGAGTAAAGTTCAGGCCATTCCCGGCGTGCAAAGCGCCGCGGTCGTGGGAGAAGGATTGCCGTTCGATTTTGGCGGAAACGACTTTGTCTGGCTTCCCTCCGAAGGCCAGTCCGGCGGCATTTCCTCTGATATTCGCACCGTCAGCCCGGATTATTTCCGCACGCTGGGAATGTCGCCGTTGCGGGGCCGGCTCTTCTCTCCAGCGGATTCGTCCGACGCGGCGAAAGTTATCATCGTCAATCAGGAATTTGTGCGCGAGAAATTTCCCAATCGCAATCCCGTGGGGCAAATGCTCGAGATAGAAGGCGGCGAGCCCTGGCAAGTTGTTGGCGTGGTGGGTGACGTGAAATCGCAGCTGGACCAGCCGGTTCCTGCCACTGTTTTTATTCCTCTGGCTCAGGACGCCGGTGAAATTCAAGGCTTCCAGGCATGGTTCCCAATCTCGATTCTCGTGCGCACGGCGCAGCCGCCTTTGAGCCTGAGCCGTGCTCTTGAAACGGCGGTTCACGATGCCGCGCCGGACCTGCCGACCGGGCACATCGAATCCATGGATCAGATCCGCTCCACATCGCTGTCTTTCCAGCGATTTCTGATGTTTTTGATGAGCATCTTCGCCGCTCTCGCGCTCGTCCTCGCCGCAGTGGGAACATACGGTGTCATGGCCTATTCGATGGCCCAGCGAACGCATGAGATTGGCATTCGCATGGCCCTGGGAGCGCGTCCCGCGGACGTGCTTCGCATGGTCGTGGGCCAGGGCATGGCGCTCGCGGCGCTCGGACTCGCATTGGGAATTGCAGGCGCGCTGGAGGCCACGCAGCTTTTGGCGTCGCAGCTCTATGGTGTGAAGCCGACCGATCCCGTCGTTCTTGCCCTTGTGGTTGTGCTACTCGCGCTCGTCTCATTTCTGGCCTGCTATATTCCGGCTCGCCGCGCGGCGCGAGTCGATCCTTTGGTGGCTTTGCGTTATGAATAGGTACTATTCCGTTCTCTCAGAAAGGTTGGACGAATGACTGGACTCGATACGCAGCGCTGGCGCGTTCTCGTCGCGGACGATCAGCCGGATGTCCGCGAAGCGCTGCGGCTGCTCCTCAAGGGCGAAGGATTTGACACCGATGCCGTGCCTTCTCCTGCGACATTGCTGACTTCGCTCGACACCCGCGAATACGATGCTGTTCTGATGGATTTGAACTACGCCCGCGATACGACTTCCGGCCAAGAGGGACTCGACCTGCTGACGGAAATTCGCACGCGCGATGGCAGCCTGCCGGTCATCGTGATGACGGCCTGGGGCAGCCTCAATCTTGCCGTCGAAGCCATGCGCCGCGGCGCCAAGGACTTCATCCAGAAGCCCTGGGAAAATGCGCGCCTGCTGGCCATTTTGCGCACGCAAATCGAGCTGGCGCACGCCATTCGCCACAGCATGCGCCTCGAAGCAGAGAATCGCCTGCTGCGCGCTGATGGCCGGCCGATGCTGATCGCTGAATCCGCGGTCATGCGCCCCGTGATGGAACTGATTACGCGCGTCGGTCCTTCCGACGCGAATATTCTCATCACCGGCGAGCACGGCACAGGAAAGGAAGTGATTGCGCGCACGCTTCAGGCGCTTTCCTCTCGCGCAGGAAAGCCTTTCGTGACGGTCAATGCCGGCGGCTTGCCGGAAGGAGTTTTCGAAAGCGAACTTTTCGGCCACGTAAAAGGAGCGTTCACGGACGCCAAGGCCGACCGCGTTGGCCGCTTCGAGCTGGCTGATGGCGGCACGCTTTTCCTCGACGAAATCGCCAACGTGCCTTTAAATCTTCAGGCCAAGCTGCTGCGCACTCTGGAAATCGGCGAGCTCGAGCGCGTCGGTTCCTCCACCACGCGCCGTGTCGACGTGCGCATCCTCTCGGCGACGAACGCCGACGTGCAAAAGGAAGTCGAGGTCGGCCGCTTCCGCGAAGACTTGCTTTTCCGCCTGAACACCATCGAAATCCATCTGCCGCCTCTGCGCGAGCGCAAAGAGGATATTCCGCTTCTCGCCATGCATTTCCTGCGGCAATCCGGGCAGCGGTATCGCAAGAGCATCAACGCGTTTGAGCCCACAGCGATGAAGGTTTTGATGGATCATCCTTGGCCCGGGAACGTTCGCGAGCTTGACCATTCCGTCGAACGCGCTGTTTTGCTTGCGGAGGGCCCCGAAGTCCGTGCCAGTGATCTCGGCCTTCGCCCCGTGCGTGAGGGAAATGTCCGCATCGAAGATATGGGCCTGGAGGACGTCGAGCGCGCCCTGATTCAAAAAGCGATGAGCCGCTACGGCGGAAATGTGAGCCATGCCAGCAAGGCGCTCGGTCTCAGCCGCAGTGCGCTCTACCGGCGCCTGCAGAAATATAGCTTGTGAAACCTCTCGCCTACGAACGCCGCATTCTCATCCGCGCCCTGCTCGCCGGACTCTCCGGATCTACAGTGGGGCTTGTTTTTCTTTGGACCGGCCATCACGATCCGAAGGTTATATGGACGCTCACGATTGTCATTGTCGTCTCATGGCTCGGCTTTGCCTTCAGCGCGCAGAACCGTGTGACGTTCCCTCTGCGCACAGTCTCCAACATGCTTGCCGCCCTTCATGAAGGCGACTTTTCCATTCGCGCGCGTGGCGCAGAAACCCCCGACGCTCTCGGCGAAGTGATGCGCGAAGTCAATGCACTTGGTGAGACCCTGCATCAGCAGCGTCTCGGCGCTGTGGAAGCGACAGCGCTGCTGCGCAAGGTGATGGAGGAGATCGATATCGCTGTCTTCGCGTTCGATTCTTCCAATCGGCTCCGTTTGCTGAATCGCGCGGCAGAGCGCATCTTGAATCGCACGGCGGAGCGCGCTCTTGGCCGCACCGCCAAGGAACTCGGCGTGGAAATCTGCCTGACAGTTGAAACACCGCACGTCGCGCAGATTGCTTTTCCCGGCAAGATGGGCCGCTGGGAAATTCATCGCGGAAATTTTCGCGAGGGCGGCAAACCGCATCAGTTGGTTGTTATTTCCGATCTCAGCCAGGCTCTCCGTGAAGAAGAGCGCCTCGCGTGGCAGCGGCTGATCCGCGTCATCGGCCACGAACTGAATAATTCCCTTGCGCCCATCAAATCCATCGCGGAAAGCCTTTCCGGCCTGATGGCGAGGCCGAAACGCCCTTCGGATTGGGAGGATGATTTGAGCCGCGGGCTTGCCGTCATCGCCAGCCGCACCGACGGCCTGTCTCGTTTTATGAATGCGTATTCGCGCCTTGCGCGTCTTCCCGCGCCGCAATTCCGCCCCATGGAAGTTGGCCCGTGGATTCGCCGTTCGGCAGGGCTCGACCCGCGCATGCAGATTCCTGTTCAGGCCGGGCCCGAGCTCACGATTCAAGCGGATCCGGACCAGCTGGATCAGGTGCTCATCAATTTAGTGAAGAATGCTGTCGAAGCCGCGAGCGAAACTGGCGGCGGCGTGAATGTGGGCTGGGAAACTCAGAACGGTACGCTGGAAGTTTGGGTTCGCGACGAAGGCCCTGGAATTCCCAGTGCTGCAAACCTTTTCGTGCCTTTCTTCACCACAAAGCCGAGCGGCTCCGGCATCGGATTGGTTCTCAGCCGGCAAATTGCTGAAGCGCATGGCGGCAGCTTGAGCCTCGAAAACGTCGCCGTCGGCCACGGCTGCGAAGCGCGCCTCCGCTTGCCCGTAAACAAGAACTAGCCTGCTGTCAGCCCCGTGTCCACCGTTCGCGGAAGCTTAGGCTCTCGTTTTCCAGAACTCCAAAGACGGCCTTTCGAAAGCCACGCCCACGCGCACATCTGCGTGCCGGGGTCTTTTTTCGAGCCCCACAACGTAGCATTCCTGTTCCTCATTTGTGACTCGGTTCGTCAGGAGCAGCTTTTGGCCGCACCGCACGGGAGCGTCCAGCCGCAGCAGCCCCCCGCCGGCATTCACCTGTAGCGTGTTCGTTTCCTGGTGAAAAGGCTGCTCATCCATGGTATAGCCGTAGACGAAAAGAGGAACGTAAATGCTTTGGCGTGAGCTACTTCGACGGTCTTGCCCTGACCGATTTCCCGAAAATGACCCCTGCGAACCCGTAAGCGCACTTCGCTCCCTGAACGGCCCGGAGCTGTTCACCAAATCCCAGATTAGACTCATACGCCACCTAGTGGCGGGGACGGTTGGAAACTACCCAAATTATACGCCAGGATTCGCCATTTGGAAACAACCGAAGCAGACTATAAAGACCCTGGGGCCATGCGAGGGAAAGCGACCCCGGGATCTGGCCCAGGGCCGCATCGCGCCAAAAAGGAGGGTTCCTTACTTCCCGAAGCTCTGGACCGCGGCCGCTTCGTTGTCGTAGACGTCGAAGACGGTCATCAGCTTCGTCACTTGCAGGACTTCCTTGAACTTTGAGCCAAGATTCGAAAGCTTGAGAGTTCCGCCCTGCGACCGCGCGCTATGGAACGTCGCGACCAGCGTGCCCAGGCCGGCGCTGTCGATATACGTGACGTTCGACATGTTCAGCACGATTTTCTTGTGATTGCTTGCCAGCAGGCTCTTCACCCGCTCACGAAACGAATTGCTCTCTTCGCCCAAGACAATTCGTCCGTCCAAGTCCACGACAGTGACCCCGCTCACTTCTCGATCCGTCATTCTCAGTGCCACGTTTTTCGCCTCCTGGCAGGTTCAAATTTCATTGCCGGCATTTCCGCGACGCTCCGCCCCAGCGAGCAATTCCCGAATCATCCGGCTCAATAATAATCCGAACAGGACATATAGTATCCGCAAGCATGGCAAATCAACTTGCAGCGATGCTGCTCCAGCCGCCGGTAACAAACCGGGCAGTAAACCGAAGCATTCACCGGCTCAGCCGCCAACTTCACCGACTCAGGCCGCTCCGATTCGCCCGTCAATCTCTCGACGCGCCGTCTTTGCGGCTGTTCCATCCCCATCGGCCCACCGTTTATAGCACATCCCGCGCAACGGGCAAAGCTTTGCTGCCGGTGGATATGAGGCTGTTTTGCGTGCAGGAGATGGCTGGCCCGGCGCCCACGCTTGAACTTTAGTCATCTCGCTGCGACAGCGTTTGAGATAAATGCAACCGGAGTTCCCGCCAATGCATCCCCTAAGGAGAGGGGCAAAGCCATGAATACACGCCTCGATGTTCCCGCCAGCTCTTTGATGCGCAGCATAAAATTTGGTTTTCTGGTATCCGCGCTCTTTGCGCTGTCGAGCGTTGCTTCGGCGCAGCGCGGCGCAGGCCATGGAGTCTCTCTTGCGCGTCCGATGCATAGTGCTCCTGCGCGCAGGATGACGCGCGGCCCGCTCGCTGCGCGTCCTGTAGTCATTCATGTGCCGGCGGCTCTGCAAACCGCTCGGGCGGCGCATCTCGCCAATGCAACGCCTTCCGTGTTCTCGCCCGTGAATCCGCAATTCAAGAATGTGCCGGCGTACTCGAACTTCCTCTTCAATGAAGGCGCTTTCAACAATCTTGGGCCGTTCATCAATAATGTTCCGGGACTCGGCTTCGATTATTCTCATCTCGCGGCGCTCAATCAGAATTTCGCGGAGAAGGCCTTCACCGATCCAGCGACGGAGGAGGAATTGGCTCTCGCCGCGCGCTTCCCGATCACTGAAGGAGGCGTTTTTTGGGGCGTTCCGTTTTACGGCATGGGGTATGAGGAACCAGCGGAGTATCAGCAACCGCCGCAGGTGATTTATGATCAGGCGCCCGCCGCTGCGTCCGCATCAGAAGAAGAGCCCGAGCCGCCTGCCGAGCCGGAAGAGCAGCCGGAAGTCGCGCCGCTTCCCGACCTCGGCGAATTCATTCTCGCTTTGCGCGGCGGCACGCAGATCAAGACCGTCGCTTTCACGCGCCAGGCGGACCGCATCGTTTACATCACAAAAGACGGACTTCGGAAATCGTTTCCGGCTTCCGACCTCGACTCTGCCGCCACGGAGCAACTCAACCAGCAGCAGGGCACGCCTTTGCAACTTCCATAGCAGGAATTTTTCGCGCCGCTCAAGTGCGGGATTCTAGATATGGCGAATCGGTTCGGGCATGAAATAGCCCGCGTCGGAGGGAAGTCCTGCGCGCTCGAATTGAATCGTTGTATGCGTGATGTAAAATTCGTCGGCGAGCCTTTTCTGGATGGCCATCAGAATTTTTTCGCTGTCTTCCATGTGCATATCGGGGATCCGCACGTGGCAGGATAGCGCCTGCAAATTCGTTCCAATCGTCCAGATGTGAATGTCGTGCACTTCCTGGACGTTCTCGACTTTTAGGATGGCTTGCGCTACGTCTTCGAGCCGCAGGTCGCGCGGAAGGCCTTCGAGCAAAATGTGGCTGCTCTCCCGCAAAATTCCTACTGCGCTCCACAGCACCATCACGCCGATGGCCATGCCGATCGCAGGGTCCACCCATCGCGCGCCCGTCCAGCGAATCGCCAGCGCCCCCGCAAAAATTGCGACGTTGGAGAGCGCATCGCCGAAATTGTGAATCAAAATGCTGCGAAGATTCAGATCTCTGCGCCCGCGCACCAGCGCCAGCGTGATTCCGCCGTTGATGCACAGCGCAAATACGGCGACCCAAAGCATCAATCCCGTTTGGACTTCGACGGGCCGGCGCATGCGCTCGTACGATTCCACCAGAATATACAGTGCGACGAGAATCAGAACGATCGCATTGACGAAGGCCGCCAGAATTCCAGAGCGGTGATACCCATAGGTTTTTTCCGATGTGGGCGGCCGCACGGACAGTCGCACGGCAATCCACGAAATCAAAATCGTTGGTATGTCCGTCAGATTGTGCACGCCGTCGCTGATCAGTGCGATGGAATGGCCGAGCGTGCCGGCCGCAAATTCGGCGGCCACAAGCGCGAACGTCGCCACCATCGCGCCGCCGAGTACCGCACTCGAGCCTGCGGCATGCCCGTGCGAATCTCCGCCGTGAGAATGGTGCACGTGCGAATGCATGGAACGATTTTACCTTTAGAAGCGCGCTGCGCGCAGCCTTCGCAGAAAAATTCCGCGCAGATGACAACCCTTCTGAAAACAAGCTCACCACCACGACACGTGCAGCCAACTTGCATTTGACTTCACCTACCTTCGCCCATACGATGAAATTGATTTTCAAATTTTTTCTCGCGGGTCTCGGGGGTGGGGCTTACCGCTCGAACGAAAGCCCCTGCAATGCATCGCAACGTTGCCAAGGTGACTTTTTGGGGAGTGCGTGGTTCCATTCCGACGCTGGATCGCGGAATGTGGCGCTACGGCGGAAATACGCCCTGCATCGATATCGTCGCGCCAAACGGAACCCGCTTCATCCTCGATTGCGGCACAGGCCTCCGCATGCTGGGGAATCACTGGCCGAATTCCGAAGGGGATCACGCCGAGCAGGCGCATGTTTTCGTCACGCACTATCACTGGGACCATATTCAAGGCGTTCCTTTTTTTCGCCCGTTCTATTTGCCGCAAAATGATTTTCATTTTTACAGCTTCCAGTCGAAATATCTCGGCCGCGACAGTTTGAGGCAAGTTTTGGAAGCGCAGCTCGCCCGCCCGTATTTTCCGGTCGACTTGACCCTGATGCATGCCAGCCGCGAATTTTCAGAAATCGATGGCGGAGACCAATTCGAAGTGAAGGGCACGAAAGTCGCGGCGCGGTGGCTCAATCATCCGCAGGGCTGCCTTGGCTACCGGTTGGAAACGCCGGCAGGAACCATCGTTTATGCCACCGACAACGAACCCGGCGTGCCGGAGATGGATGAAAATTTGCGGCGGCTCGCGGAAGGCGCGGACATTTTCATCAACGATGCGCAATGCTCGCCCGAACAACTGGCTTCGACGCGAAAGGGCTGGGGACATTCGAGCTGGCTCGAAGGCGTGAAATTGGCGCGCGAATGCGGCGTGAAAAATCTCGTGCTCTTTCATCACGATCCGGATTCTTCCGATCGCCTCGTCGATGGCTATCTGCATGCCGCGCGCCAGGAATTTCCGAATACCTGGGCCGCGACCGACGGCATGGCCGTGCATCTGTGCGACAAGGCAGCCGAATTCAAGCTGCGCGAGTCGCGCGTGGGCCAGCGCCGGCCCGTGCATTTTTCCGCCACCGTCAGCGGCCATGCGAAGGACGGCGCGCGCTTCCAGGAATACGCCGTGATGAAGGAATTGAATTTGCGCGGCGGCTATATGTGGCTTTCGCACGCGCCGCAACTGCAATCGCAAATCCACATTCGCGTCGAATGCGGCACGCCGGAACAGCCGAATCCGATCGCGCTCCGCGGTTCTGTAGTTCACTGCGACGCAGCGCGCAAAGATGATCGCGTCGGAGTTGGCGTAATTTTCATCGACGACAGCGATACGGCGCTGCCCTTCGATTGACCGCGGCTCACATCCTCATTTATGGCTTCAGCGCAGGAATTTCGCGCATGCGCGCGAAAGCGCGCCGCACGTGCGGAATCGTAATCGAGCCGCCGACGATTAGCGCGACATTGAGCGCGTCAATGACTTCGTCGCGTTTCCATCCGACTTCGGCGCTCCGCAGCAGATGATACGTGATGCAGTCGTCGCAGCGGAGCACGGCCGAAGCGACGAGTCCGAGCAACTCCTTCGTTTTTTCCGGCAGCGCACCGGGTTCGTAAGCTTGATGATCGAGCGCGAAAAAACGCTTCATGCCCAGGTGGCCGCAGCCGAGAATTTCTTCGTTCATCTCCGCCCGGAATTTGTCGAAGTCTGAAATTTTGTCGGCCATGCACCCCTCCCCCGCAGAATGTGAGGTGCCATTATGCTCAGAAACGCGCGCCGCGCGCCAGTTCATCCGAGCGAGTGGCGTCTCTTGAAGCGCCATGCGTAAATGCCCAAATTGAATGCGCAGACGAAAACCGCGACAGTAATAAGCAATGCAAGCGGCACGTTCGGATAAACCGTGGCGTCCAAATAATGCAGCAGGAACGGGCCGTGATAGGGCGAAACGCCCGCACGCGCTTCGCACCAATTCTCGGCGAGTGTTAGAGGACAGACGAGAGGAGTGGTTTCGACGATGATGCCGTAAATGATCGTCGCAATGTGGACGACAGCGAGACGCGACCGCCCACGCGTGAAAATCGCGCCGAAGATGACCCAAGCGATAAACGCCAAGTGCGCGATCAGGACAGCGTCTGCTGCGAAAATGTAGATCTTGCTGGCCATGTGTCTCTTGAGTTGATGTTCGAGTCACGCTTCGCCGCGTACTTTGGGGCGCGCCGCAACGGTAAATTATAGTCTCCGACGCAGCATTCGCGCTGAACTCGTAAAAACTGAATATGAAAGCGCAGGCACAAAATGATTCGAGCCCCGCGAATCGCCGGCGAGACATTTGACCGGATTCGTTTTTCATTGCAAAGTTGCAGCCAGCGACCACGAAGCTAAGCGGAGGAACGTGCGGATGAGCTATATCGACAAGAACCTGGTCCCGGGCGAAACGTTGATCTACGAAACTCGTCTCCACTGGATTGTGATGCTCGGCCATATGATCGTGGGAGCGTTGTTGCTGATGCTGCCGGGCGTGATTCTGATCGTTTATGCGCTGGCGCAAAAGGGAATTGCACCCGGGAACGCGCATCTGATGGAAGGCGGCGGCGTGGCGTTGCTCGTTTGCGGCCTGGTGACGATTTTCGCGGGAATGATCCGGCGGAACGCGACGGAAATGGCCGTTACGAACCGCCGCGTCGTCATCAAGAAGGGATTAGCCAGCCGCACGACGATTGAAATGCTCCTGAATAAAGTCGAGAGCATCGAAGTCAGCGAGACGCTCTTCGGCAGAATGCTCGGTTATGGAACGATCGTCGTGATCGGAACCGGCGGGACGCCCGAGCCATTTCAGAGAGTTGCACATCCGCTGGAATTTCGCAGCGAAGTGCAGCAGCAGATCGAGAAGCTACATTAAAAAGCGCAGAAATGCCGCGGCTTGACCGAGGAATAGAATCGAGATAAGAAAGATGATGAGGTTCAGCGAGCGAAAACTTTCCGCATCTTAGCTGGCGTTCCAGGAAGATTTCCCCCGCGCGAAGACCCGAACCATGGCGAACGAAACAATGAACAACGGCGGCGGGAAACGCAAGAAGTGGGTAAGCCTGGTCCCCTACGGTCTGAACGAACAGCATCCTAACGCCTACAAGGACATTCTGAACACAATCTGGGAAAACCGCGATCAGTTGAGCTATGCGTGGAGGATTTTGAATAACGGCTGCTGCGACGGCTGCTCGCTGGGAACAACAGGAATCCACGACTGGACCATGAAGGGCGTGCATCTGTGCGCGCTGCGGCTGAAATTGCTGCGGTTGAACACCATGTCGGCGATGGATTGGCATTTGCTCGAAGATGCAGAGGCGTTGGGGAAGATGCGCGTGCGGCATCTCTCGCGGCTGGGCCGGCTGTCCGTTCCGATGATTCGCAGGCGCGGCGACAAAGG
>JASHRL010000122.1 GCA_030037355.1 Candidatus Acidiferrales bacterium
ACACCGATGAGAATCCAGAGAAACGCGTTGTTCACGAAATTTTGATAGATGTCGAGGCCAAGGAACGCGAACGGATAGAGCAGAACAAACGTATACCAGAAAATTGCGATGGCGATGGGGAACACGCGCGTCTGTCGCAGCGAGCGAACGATTTTCCAGCAGGCCCATACCAGGCAAGCCGTCCATAGAATCCACAAAATCGGCGCGAGGATTCCCATCTCAATGATCAGTTGGCCGTAGCCTTCCTCGACGCCGATGTCCGGCGCAGGGCCTGTCAGCTTGCTCACATATTGAACGCCGAGCGACGCTGTCCCCGTACCGTTTCCCACGATCCAGTGCGGCCTCGAAAACGCATCCATCAGATTCAACAGCGGGTAGTTCCAGGCGCGGTAGCTCAGCTCGTAGGCGGAGCTATTTGGCAAAAGCGTCTGCGAATAGAAATTGAAGCGCGAAGCGGCCGCGGAAGGGAAAAACGCGACAAAGACGGCCAACCCGATCGCCGCGACCGCGATGCTTCGCCGGACAGATTTCATAAGTCTGCGGCCTTCGCCGCTTCGTGTCCGGACACCCCAGAAGTACGCGGCCGCGAGCACTACCGTACTGATCAAGAAATACATCAGCGCTGTGCGCGATCCGCTCACCAACACTGCCACGGCAATCAGCGCGATTCCTCCATAAATGATCATTCGCTTTCGTATTTTGGAGAGAATGAAATATCCCGCCGCGCCCAAACCCACGATGGTCGCGAGCACGAGATAAAAAGCGAAGCGTCCCGAACTCACGAACACAGATGCAGGCAGAAGAAATGTTTGATCGGTCAGCGGCGTCGTTTTTTCCAGTGAGCCGAGCAGCCGAATATCCGGAGCCAGCGTCGCGGGGCTCAGAAACGTTGGCCCGACTACAGCCTGGATGACGCCCAGCCCGGAGATGACCGCCGCAAGCACCATGAACGCGATCAAGAATCGCCATAAATCACGGTCATCGCGAATCAACGCATATCCGACGAACATCAGCGGAGCGTAATAAAAATAGAGCTTCATCCCGAGCAAGCCGTAAAGAATGCTCGGCGAGTATGGATTGAACACTTGTAGCGCAGCGAGCCAGAAAAACAGACTGAAGGTCAGCAGGAAGGGCGGGCGAAATGCCTTGGCTTCGCCCCGGCGAATCGCAAGCAGCAGAGAAATGTAGGTCAATCCAACCAACACGTCTTTGGCGAAATAGATCGCCATGTTGTTGCCGAGATATTTGCGGATCAAGTCCTCAAAGAGCAGCCAGACGATGAACAGATAAAATCCCGTGCGCCAGCTTTTGATAATCGTAAGTCCGATGCCGCAAAGCACGAATGCCACCGCCGCAAAGACGACCATGTTGGTTTCGCCTGCGGAGATCCATCCGGCCACTTTCCACGCCGCGGCAATCACGAAGAGAAAAAAAGCCAGCGAAATAAATGTCTGCGAGCGCAGGAACGGAATGCTGCCGTCGCGCGGGCGGATCATCCTCTCGCGAAAAGCCTCCAGTTTTGCGACCCATGCGCCCATATTCGCTTTGACGGATTCCGAATGCGCGCCACTAGCTTCCAATGTTCAAGCTGGGCTGCGAAAGATAATATGCCGTTATCCTTCTCTTCGCCACGTCACAGTCATATTCGCGCCAATACGACGCGCTCAGTTGGCGGCGCGCCGCGCGCGAAGGTGCTTCGCACGTTCGACTGCGTTAATAAATGCTTCAACGTAGGCGCCAGGTCCCCAGGTTTCCATTCGTTTTCTGGCTGCTTCGCCGAGCTTTCGCAAAAGCTCCGGCGAACCGAGTGTCTTCGTCAGCAGCGCAGCGAGCGCATTAACGTCGCCGCAGGGAAACACAAAACCGGTTTCTCCTTCGCGCACCAGATCATATTTTGCGCCAACTCGATCGCTGACGATCACGCCGCATCCGCAGAGCATCGCTTCGTTCACGACCACGCCGAAAGCATCGTATTCCGATGGCAAGACAAGCAGATCGCACGAAGCGTAAATCCCCGGCAGAGCCCCCTGATTGGCAAAGCCGAGGAATCGCGTTCGCTGAGCCATGCCGAGAGCCCGCGCTTCGTCTTCGAGTTGCTTGCGCATAGAACCTTCTCCCGCGTAGACGAGATACGCGCCCGGAACATCCGCTTTGGCGAATGCGCGGAGCAAATCCTGTGGCCGCTTCCATGGTTTTAATTTTGCGCAGAAAAGGACCACCGGCGCGTCTTCTGGAATGTTCCATGCGCGGCGAATCGCGGAACGATCGATTTTCTTTGCCTCAGCGATCCATCGCTCGTTGTCCACGACGTAAGGCAACATCGCGATGCGTTCATCCGCCAAGCCGAGAGAGTGCATCAAGGCAACAGTGCCACTCGATGGCGCAATTGCCACGTTGGCCATTTTGAATAATCCGGGCCACAGGAACTTCTTGACGGCTCGCTTCCAATTTCGGCCGTCCTGCGATTTGAGATTGTGCGCATCGGTGCCGAACATCAGAACCGAATGAGACAGTTTTGCGGCCAGCGCCGCAATCCAGAACGTCGCAGGCTTGTATCCCGTAAAAATCGCAACGGCGTCGAATTTTCCGGCGCGAATGAATCTCCACACGCTGAAATTCACAAGTCCGAAAAAAGACTGTTCTGTTCGCGAAAGAGCGTGGTTCGGAAGTTGCACCCAACGGTACCCTTCGAGCAACGGAATATCCCACGCGACTTCAATGCCGAAATCGGGATCGAGAGCGCGTTCCGCGCCTTGAAGGCTGCAATACGCTACGGTCACATCAAGCGACGGATAGTTTGCCATTCGGCGGAAAACCGGCGCCGAGTATTGAACCGGATGTGCGCAGAGCAGCAGTATGCGAAGCCGTTCAGCCATTCTGCAATATCCCGATGAACTTCTGCGCGATCACGTCCCACGAAAAATATTCTTTTTGCGCGGCGATGTTTCGTTCGTGAAGTTGTCGCCGCATACTCTCATCGCTCAGAACGCGCCGCAGCGCATCGCTCAGCGCTTGAATATCGCCCAACGGCGCTAATAAAACCCCCGCTGCGCTCACGGGAAAACACTTTTGCGGATCGCCATAGCCAACGAGCGGGACTCCGCTGGCAATCGCGGCCATGGCCACGCCGCGTTGCGGCGAAATTTCGCCGCGGACATATAGTAAGACATCCAATTCCGAAAGAATCCGCGCGACGTCCTCCGTGGGAAGCACATCGAGAACAGAAAGATCCACATCACAGCCATCCAGCGCGTGCCGCACAGCTGTGCCAGCCTCCACCGCGCCTCTGCCAAAAACAATCAAGCGCAAAGGATGAATCGCTTCGCAGGCGCGGCGAACGACTGCCGCGATTTGTTCCGCTTCGCGAACTCCCGCAGCCCCTTCGGTCACGCAGAAAACGCCAATCACTGGTGCGTTGCGGCCGCTCGCGCTCTTTTGCTGGACGCCGGGCATTTCAGGAATGTTGCTTCCGATCGGCACGAAGCTCGATCTTTTATTTTCGCGCGGGAGCCAGGAAATATTTTCCGTGGGGACAGTGAAAATCGCGCGGTCGGCGAGACGATAAAGCCGGCGAATAATCCAATTCTGAATCGCGCGGCGCCATGTGCGTAGAAGTCCGCTGAGCCCCGTGGCGCTATCTTGAAAACCCGCCGATTCGTGAAAAACGACGGCGAGTTTCGCGCCGCGCCTTTTCAGAATTTTCACTACGGTCAAGACACGAAAAGGAACTCCTCGGCGCGACCAGGAAAGCGAAGTATATTGAAGCACAACCCAAGTGCCGCGCCACTTTTCACTTTCTTTTGAGAGTTTACGCAGCGCCTCCCGCCAGCCAATTGTTTCCCATTCGACGCGAACCGGCGAGAGATTCGTCCCCCGGCGCGCGAGAGCAGCTCCCAGAAACCGGCAATAATCTTCGACGCCATCGGTCGGCGCATCCTTCTTTCCCAAGAGAGCAATCCAATTTTGATTCATGCCAATGCGCATCCGCATGCGGCCACTACTGTTGACGACTCGCCATCCGGATTCATTTGGCCAGCGGAAGCAGTTTCTTCCCGTTACACCAAGCCGCGGGCGTTCCCTCACCTGTGACTTGGACGGCCGAGCCACCCGCCGCCTGGACGGTCTGAATGACCTTATCCGCATTAAGGGAGACGCCGCGCCAGCTCATTCCCGCTGCTTCCGGATCGAAACCTAGCAATCGCGCGGTGCCTCGGCTCATCCTTCTGAGATTTGACGCCCAGAGCATGTCGATCGCTCCCCATGCTAACCTTCCCTTCCAATTCATCGTGGGCCGTTTCAGAGCATTGAATTGAAAAAGGAAAACGCCTCGTTGTTTCAACACCCGCAGTATTTCCTGCACATAGGTTAGAGCGAGCCCTTCCGTTGGCAGGTGCTGCAACACAAGATAGCTAAATGCGAAATCGATAGAATCACTGGGGATGGCCGAAAGATTCGTGCCGTCCGCCAAGATCCAGTGAATGTTCTGAAACTGGATGAGATTTTTCTTTGCCTTTTTTTGCATCTCCTCCGACACATCCAGGGCGTAGACGGTTGCGAACCGCCGCGCAAAGCTCGCCGTCATGCGTCCCGCGCCGCACCCCAATTCGAGCATCGAAGCATGCTCCGGTACGAATTGGACTTGATCCAAAAACGGTCGAGCGAATTTCAAGTAGTCTTCCTCGCCGGACTCGGCAAAACTTTCTGGAGTCCAATCTGTGCGCCATGTCGCGACGTAGTAATATGCGTCTTTTCGAGCGCGTGAATCCCAATCCTGGCGCATTGCCGCACCACGATCTGGCTTTTGTGTCTTCATCAGCGGTAGATCCATGTTTCCATAGAGATATTGTTCGTCAAAGATCTGAACGCAGGCGAATTCCGACAGGGACAGCTTCTCCTATTTTTCTGCGAAAGCGCTGCAAATTATGTTCCGCGTACCAGTCGCGCATGCGATAGAAGCGCCGCGGCGTCATAAACAGCGTCGATGCCATGACGAACCACTTAAACAAAGTGTATGAGAAGCTATTCTGAACATAGCCCTCACGGAAACGCTTTCGCTCCAGCGCGAAAGTTTGCCAAGGCCACCCACCATCGAGAATAAGCCGCAGACGCTCGCATTCCAAGAGATCAGGCTGCACAAAAGCGGAAACGGCATCGGGAGGAACGCTGGCGCGAGAGAGCAGCGGCGGAAGGAAATCTGCATTGGCTTTTACGATTTCATACTTGCGGCGCAGCGCAGCCAAATTCGCGGAGCGCAATTCGTACAAATTGTTTCCGTGGAGGCGATAAAAACAAAGCAGTTCGTTGAGAATGAGGGCTCCGCCAAGCACAAGGGCCAAGGCCATAAGAACAGCATCGAAGAAAACGAATTGTTCGGAAACCGGCCCGATTTGATCGATAAGACGACGCCGAACCGCCAGCTTGCTCGTCGAAAGAAAATTGCACCCGGAGCGCGCCTCGCGCGCGGCTTCCACGCTCGTCAGGTTGAGACAATATTTTTTCTCGGGCGCGACAGACTCCACGCAAGAAGCATCGTCGCGGACTTTGAAGTATCCGTGGCCAACGGCGGCGACGCCGGGATTTTTTTCGAAGGCGTCAAGAACGGCGCGCAATTTTCCCTTGGCCCACCAGTCGTCGCCGTCGAGTGTGGCGACGATGGGAGCGTGCGTTTCGCGCACGCCTGCGTTGAACGCGGAAACCTGGCCGCCATTTTTCTTGTGGATAGAGCGGACGCGCGGCGCGAATTTCTTCAGGAGAGATGCGGTGTTGTCCGTGGAGCCGTCGTCTACAACGACGATTTCCAGTTCGGCGGGGGAAAGCCCTTGTTCGAGGACGCTCACCAGCGCCTGCTCGAGAAAGTGCTCCTGATTGTAGGTGTCGATCAGGGCAGAAACGAGCGGGGTGGTCATTTTGCCGGCGGGACCTCGGGATTCGGGGGTGGGGGAGCGAGGCTTGGCGTATCTCCGGGCGGAGCGGAGGGACAACCTTCACCGATGCTGGCGGAGGGAGCCGGCGGAGAGGTGTCTTTTCTCGAAAAGCTGCAAAAATTATCGATTAGAATCAGGGCCGATCCTTTCTTTTGTGTAAGTTACGCGAAGTTCTAATTATCCATATTTCCGCGATTAGAATCGCCATTTCTTCGCCTTTCCCAAAATGAAAACGGCCACCCAACGGTGGCCAGCCGGGCAACTTGCCCGCGCAAAGGTATGTGTACCACTTTATAAACAGATTGTCAAGAGGAAAAGGAGCTCATCGCATTATGGCCTTCGGGCGGGGGAAGGGTTCGCATCCACTAGGGTGCAAAGCTCGCGGGCAAAATCTTCAGCGGGGTCGGCGGAGACCCATTCGCGGACGTCGATTGCGGCCTGTTCGCCCATTTGCTGGAGACGATGACGATTTTCCCAGGCGCGGTTCATGGCCTCGTCGAGGAGTTCGATGGTGGCAGCCTTGGCGAGGAAACCGTTGACGTTATCGCGAAGAAGTTCGCGGACGCCGCCGACATCGGTGGCGATCGCGGGACGACCGCAAAGCATCGCTTCGACCAGAACGAGCGGCATACCTTCATGCCGGGAAGGAAAGACTAGGGCATGGTGCGCGGCCCAAATTTGCTCAATATTTTCTGCTTGCCCGGAGATATGGATATTTTTCAATCTCATAGCGGAAATCATCCGGTCGAGCGCACGCTCATTTTCGCCGCTGCCAACCAACGACACGTGGACGTTGCGGTTTCGCCAGTGAGAGAGGTCTAGCGCCTCGAATAGAACGTCGTGTCCCTTTCCTGCGATTTCCAGACGGGCAACATATGCCAGCCGAAGTTCGTCCGGTGAACCGGAAGGCCACGCTGGTCGAACATCGAATCGGACATTAAAGGGATTGCGGACAACGCGGCCGTGGCGCAACGGAATGACAAACTGGCGACGGGTTAATGCAAGCGTAGCTTCGGAAACAAAATATGCGGCGCAAGCCGATTCGTAGGCAGGGGCGAGACGTTCGATGAGATTATCGTCGGGCCACCAAATTTCAGCGGCGCCCTGCACAATCGGCGCATAGCGATAACCACAGGCGCGTGCGGCCTCCATCCACTCGAGGCCGTCTCGCGAACTTCCCTGAGAGACGACTATTAAATCCGCCTCTTCACCAAGTTTCCTGACGTGGCGAACGTATTCACGTTCCGGGAAAATGTTCCGGAACCCGCGACGCACCAATGAGGGCCTTGGACGAATGACAACTTTGCAGCCTGCCAATCTGAGATGCTCAATTTGTTTGGGCTGTTTATCCCAGTATTTCACACTGACATGCACCTGCACGCCACGGCGAGCGAGTTTTTCTGCCGCCGCGCTCCATAAATACTCGCTTCCGCCCCAAGCGTAGCCTTGCATCGTGGCGATGAATACGATTTTCTTCATGGATTCGCGTCAGGCCGGATCTGTTGTTGATAGCCTCAAAAGAAATACTCGCAGGTTGGTGCGTTCATCCTAATGTATTTGACGTTGTTCTTCCTATTTTTCCGCTGCTGAGCAAATGGAACAAAGAATCAATTTTTTCTGATCCCAAAAACATGGTCACGGACATAATCGCGCGGATCATCGGGGCGTGAAGCAATAGCAAAGCCGCGCTCGGAAAGAAAGCGTTCCACGAATGCATGCGTGCGAAAGTGCTCGCCAAGTCCCTGATCAGATCGGAAATCGTGGCATGCCACGCAAATCTGGCGAGTACGCGATAAGGCCGACGCCGCTCCAAGCAAAGCGTATCGCTCGGCACCTTCGATGTTCATTTTTAGAAATGCGATATCCGAGATTCCTTTCTTGGCACAGAGATCGTCCAGTGTTCCGGATGGCACAGTGATGCCAGAAGATTCCTTGTCGAACGTGACATGATTTTCCATCCAGGACTCGGTTTCAGCGAGGCGAACTTGGCCTGGCTTATCCATCAGGGCAAGATGAACTAGCTGCACATTAGAAAGCCGGTTGCGACGGCAGACAACTTTCAGAGAGTTGAAGCAAAGCGGATGAGCCTCGATGGCAATGACACGGCCGCTCGGGCCGACGACTTCAGAGAACGTAAGCGTATCCTCCCCATGACCAGCCCCAACATCGACAACAGTATCCCCTTTTTGGGGTCGATAAAACCGCATCCAGTAATCCCATGTTTCCGACGCGTGCTCTTTCTTCTGTCTCCATGGGCAGAAACTGCGATACGAGTAGTCAAACTGTGGGCCGCCTGGTATCAAGTACGATTCAATCTGCCTGACCCATCGTCCGTCAACATATTCGACTGTGATGTTGGTGTGTGAGATCCGCCGTCCGATAACGGTGGCCACTTTGCCAAGCACGAATCTCCCGCCCGGACGGTCTAAAAAACGAATGATCGCTCTCTTGTAGCCCAATCTTCTAGAGCCTCCGAGTGTTTCTATTGAAAAGGAATTCAGGAACGAGGAGCAGCACCGACTTCCGCCTCCATAACCAATACACTTTGCTCGAACCGGCAAAGATAAATGCCTGGAAATGTTTCTGTGTGCCGGGCTGTTTCTGAGCTTTCGATAAAGTCAAACGCCGTAGCATATTCAACGTCGTCGATGGTTTCCATGAATGGGCGGCCGATCCAAAGGCCAACAAGATACTTGCCCGGCTTGAGAAGAACTTCCCGCAGAACGAAAGAGGCTTTCGCGGCTTGACCGGCCTGCAAGCTGACGAATTCACCTTTCTGAGCGGTGTTGGCATCGATGACGCGATAGCCGTTGCTGTCGTAGACGATTACAGCGAGATTAGCCGGAGCGAAGTTCGATTCACATTTGAGTTCGAGGTTTATGACGAGGTTGCAGCCCGGGAATGCGACATCGACGGTTTGGCCGGAGGAATTTTCGGGCTTTACGGCAATGGAAGTGAAACGGGCCTTGCCATTTCCTTTCCGTGGGCGTCCAGATAAGTCGGTGCTATCAAAGGAGTCCAGAAATTTGCCGAAGTAGCGGGCGGTGGCATCGGGCGCAGGGCCGCTGAACTCAACGGCACCGCGATCGAGAATGATGCAGCGCGAGCAGAGGGTGTTCACTGCGGCCATGTTGTGGGAGACGAAGAGGATGGTGCGGCCCTGGCGGGAGACGTCGCTCATTTTGCCGAGGCATTTTTTCTGGAACGCGGCGTCGCCGACGGCGAGGACTTCGTCGACGAGGAGAATTTCGGGCTCGAGATGCGCGGCGACGGCGAAGGCGAGGCGCATCTGCATGCCGCTGCTGTAATGCTTGAGAGGCGTGTCGATGAAGCGTGCGACCTCGGCGAAGGCGACGATTTCGTCGAATTTGCGCTCGATTTCGACTTTGCTCATGCCAAGGATGGCGCCGCTCAGGAAAACATTTTCGCGGCCGGTGAGCTCGGGATGAAAGCCGGTGCCGACTTCGAGCAGGCTGCCGATGCGTCCATGGAGCGTGGCGCGGCCAGCGGTGGGACGCGTGATGCGCGCGAGGAGCTTGAGCAGCGTGGATTTTCCGGCGCCGTTGCGGCCGATGAGGCCGACGACTTCGCCTTGGCGGACTTCGAAGGAAACGTCGCGGACAGCCCAGATGTGGTCTTGCGGTGTGCGCTTGCCGTTGAAGCGAAATGCGTTTGCGAGTATGTCGCGCAGGGCGAGGTAACGCTGGCGCTCGCCGACGCGGTAGCGTTTGCCGATCGATTCGACGCGGATGGCGACGTCACTCATAGTTTGCGCGCGATGCCTCACACGACATCAGCAATAGTGCCTTCCATTTTCTGAAAATAGAAAAGTCCCGTCGCTAGAACGGCGAGCATGATGACGACCGAGACGATGAGCAAACGGCCGGGCGGATCGCCGTGGCCCGTCAGCGACCAGCGAAAACCTTCGAGCACACCGGCCATGGGATTCAATCCGTAGAGCCAGCGCCATTTCGCGGGAACGATGGAGCTCGCGTAGGCGACGGGCGAACCGAAGAGCCAAAGCTGAATGAGAAACGGGACGACGTAGCGCACGTCGCGATACATGGCGTTCATCGCCGAAAGCCAGAGGCCCGCGCCGACAGCCATCAGCACGATGAGAAAAAGAAAAATCGGAAACCACAGCAACGGCAGGCCGGGACGAATCCGGTAATAGGCGAGCAACGGGATCAGAAGCAAACAGCCGATGGCGAAATCGAGCAGGCCGGAAAGTACGACGGAAACCGGCAACGCGAGGCGCGGGAAATAAACTTTCGTGATCATGGACTGATTGAGGACCATGGCGCTTGTGGCGTTCGAGAGGCTGTTGGCGAAATACATCCACGGAAGCAGCGCGGCGTAATAAAAAACGAGAATGGGAAGGCC
>JASHRL010000123.1 GCA_030037355.1 Candidatus Acidiferrales bacterium
AAATTCTACCGAACCATTGTGCAGTTGTACAAACCGGAAAGTATTGGCCAGGCCGAGTCCTGTGCCGCCTTTGCGTGTGGTGAAAAAAAGCTGAAAAATCTTGGCGCGATTCTCGGGAAGAATTCCAGGGCCTGTGTCACTGACGGAAATCTCTGCCATGTCGGCCGTACGGTCGAGAGTCACAGTCAGAACGCCTCCCTTGGGCATAACATCGCAAGCATTCAGAACCAAATTCAGCAAAGCCTGCCCGATCAACTGGCGGTCAATTTCCACGAGCGGAAACATCGAAGGAATTTCTTTGATGAGGCGTATGCCATTGCGTTCAATAGCCGGCCTGGCGGCAGCAAGCACGCTTTCGATTAACTCGAGAAGACTGGTTTCCTGTCGCGCGAGCTCCACCGGACGGCTGAACTCAAGGAACGTTTTCACCACGCGGTCGAGCCGGTCGATTTCCGTGTCGAGCATCTTTGCGGCTTGCTGCGTTTCCTGTTCAACGGGAAGATTTGATTTCAAGACTTCGAGCCAGACGCGCATCGAATTGAGCGGATTCTTGACCTCGTGAGCCACGCCGGCAGTGACGCGGCCAAGCGCGGCGAGCCGTTCAGAGACCTGCAGTTGCGAGCCGATACGTTCCAGGGATTCGAGGTCGCGCAGGGTGACGAGCAGGCCCATGCTCGTGCCGTTTTCCTGGATAAGCTGCATGCTTGCGCCGATGCGATGTGTACCCAGTTCGTTCGAGATCTCGACTTCCACTTGTTCGGTACCCTCGTGGGTGAACTCCCCGTTCGGGCCGATTTGCAACGCGACAGCCACAGGATGCCCCGGAGGGAAGATTTCCTCGATTTTGCGCCCGAGAAGGCTTTCCGAACTGACGTCAAGAAACTTCCCGGCCGAGGGGCTAACGAGAACCGCGCGTCCTTCGGCGTTGAAAAGCAAGAGTCCGTCTTCGAGCCCGGCCATGATTTGGTTCATGTTCTCGCGCAAAGTGCCGAAAATTTCACGCACGTCACGAAGCTGTTGTCCGATACGGCTGATTTTGCCGGACACCTGGCCGAGTTCGCCTGTGCGGATGACCGGCTCAAGATCGAACTCGCCCGCGGAAATGCGATCCAACTGCGTTGAAATTCGCGAGAGCGGGGCAAGAGCCATCTGGCTCACGAAAGCGGTGAACAGAGTCGAAAGAATCACCGCGGCAAGCGCCAGCCAGGCGGCCGAGTGCAGACCGGGCCACACTTCATCGCGGAGAAGAGCGGAGGAAATCGCGACATGAATCTCGCCGAAAGGCTCGGAACCGATGTTGAATGGCAGCGTGACTTCGTAAACCTGTGGCGGGCCATGCAGAATTTCAAGCTGATTGACAAAAGAGGCGCGGACCAACAGCGCCAGAAGCGGACGCGTCGCAACAGGCTTGCCTGGAAGCGAGGGATCGCTCGAAACCAGCGCAAGACCCTGGCTATCACTAATCGTGATCTCGTAAATGGTCGGCGAAAAACTCATATCGGATTCGATCAGGGCGGAAAGACCGGCGCTCTTGTCGAGCGTTTCCTGAATGTAATCGTGAACAGCCTCGGGGCTGGCGGACGTGGGGGCATCGCCACGATCAGCAGCCTCGCGCAAAGCGTCCTGCGCTGAGACAAAAACTTGCTGGAGAACAAACTGAGAGCGGTCGTTCGCCTGATTGATGACCTGTCGCGTGAGTCGCGCGACGTACAGAGCGGAGATCAGCGCGACGACGGCCAGGACGAGCAAAGAAGTCGCCAGCGTAAATTTATTTTTGAGGCTTAGCGACATGTTTGCGAGATGCCTCGTACTCCTTCAGCTTGTTATGGAGGGTCTTCAAGCTGATGCCGAGCAGCTCGGCGGCGCGCGTTTTGTTTCCATTGGTTGCAGCGAGGGTTTGTTGAATCAATTCGCGCTCGGCCGCTTCTACCGTGGTGCCGGGGGGGAAGTGCAGACCGGAAAGCTCGCTTGCTTGCGCCACGGGGCCGCGCGCGAAGTCCTCAGGGAGATGCTGGCGCCCGATTGCGCCGCCGTCGCAGGCGATTGCGGCGCGTTCGAGCACGTTGCGCAATTCGCGGACGTTGCCGGGCCATGGATAGGCCTTGAATAGTTCCATGACTTCCGTGTTCACTCCGCCGGCGCGACGCCCATGCTTCTGATTGATATCCGCTAGCAATTGATCGATCAGCGCCGGTAAATCCTCCTTGTGGTCGCGCAGGGGAGGCAGATGGATATGGAAGACATTCAAACGAAAGTATAGATCCTGGCGCAGGTGGCCTTGTGCGACAGCCTGCTGAGGATCCTTGTTCGTCGCGGCGAGAACGCGAACATTCACCGGAGTTTCGACTTTGCTGCCGATGCGGCGAATTTTGCGGTCTTCGAGGACCCGCAGGAGCTTTGATTGCGTGGCCGCGGGCATTTCCCCAATTTCATCGAGCAACAGTGTCCCGCCGTCAGCAAGTTCAAAGCAGCCGAGGCGCCGTTCGGCAGCGCCGGTAAACGAACCTTTTTCGTGGCCGAAGATTTCGCTCTCCATCAGGGATTCGGGAATCGCGGAGCAGTTGATGGCGACGAAAGGCTGATTCGCGCGCGGCGAGAGCTGATGAATCGTACGCGCGACGACTTCCTTGCCGGAGCCTGTTTCTCCCGTGATGAGCACCGAAGCAGTTGACGGAGCGGCAGTTTCGACCTGTCGCATGACTGCGGCCATGTTTTTCGAGGAGCCCACCAATTCACCAAGGCGGCCGGCATCGCGCAACTGGCGAGTGAGTGCGGCGACCTGCTTGAGGTCATGCACTTTGCCCATGGCGCGATCGAGAAGCGAGTGCAGCACGGGCGCTTTCAAGGGTTTTTCGATGTACCAAAATGCGCCAGCCTCGATTGCTTGCACGGCGCGCTCATCGCTGCCTCGCCCTGTGATGATGATGACGGGCGTTTCCGGAGAGGTCTTGTGCACTTCAGTCAGGAAATCGAGGCCGTTCATGCCGGGAAGTTCCACGTCCGCGAGGATGACCGCAGGCTGAAAATCGGCAAACTCAGCGAGACCATCTTCGGCCGAGCCGACACCGAGGATTTCGCAGCCCCATTTGCGGAGGAGCGCTTCATAACCCTTGCGGGCGTTCTCCTCGTCTTCGACGATCAAGATGCGATGCGAAAAGGTGGCTTCACTTAGCATGTAAAGTCAATTTACCAGTCAACGGAGGTAAAGCCAAGCATGCGGCTTTCGGTGAGTGAGGGCGATGCAAAGATTCCCGATTTGGGACGGCTGCTTGAAGGATTACTTTGGAGGTGTCGCTGCCAAAAAAAACCTTTGCTTCCAACTTGCTGGATTATAATCGCTTGCGCTTGGGGACATCTTTTGTCACATGTGGTGGCTGGCCATTCCCAAGTCCGAGCTTGGGAGCGCTATCGCAAGAGGTGTGGCGCGTCGGCATAGATTTGAAGCGGTTTTTTCGGCGCTGGGGGACGATGGATGAGGAGTATTTTTCGCCTATTGCTGGCCTTGACGATTGCAATTGCCATGTCTGTAGGGACTTGGGGACATGCGCCGGCGACGGGAAAAACCCTGGTGGATGATAGCGCGTCAAACAAAACTCCTAGTACGAGCAAGTCCAATAAGACAACTCCAGCGAGCACATCAAGTTCGAAAGGTGCTGCCGATTCGTCCAAGGCCGCCGAGGAAACTGAATCCCGGGATGGTTCCTCGGCGGATGACACGTCGAAGTGGCCTCCGATGGCGTCTGCTTCGGGCGGGTTAGGGCTCTTTACGATCGATTCCGGCGAAACAATCACGCGGCATGGTTTGGTGTTTGAGGCGGACGCAAACAAATTCTCCCGCAATCCGGGCAGCATCACTGTGCTTGAGACTGGTTGGAGCGTCGGCTACGGCGTCACAGACAAGCTGACCGCGATTTTTCAGTGGAATGTGCATAATCACGTTCACATCGACAACCCCGCCGAGCTGAGCCTGGATTCTGGCACGGGCGCCCAATATGGGAATACGATCTACAACAGCATTGTCCCGGGTGGCAC
>JASHRL010000124.1 GCA_030037355.1 Candidatus Acidiferrales bacterium
GTTCTCCGACGCCGGCGATACGCCGCTCTATCAAGCGCTCGCGCATAACATGCTCGCGCACGGCACTTACGGCATCAGCGTTTTCGGGAAACTTACACCCGTTGACATGAGAACGCCAGGGTATCCGGCGTTTCTTGCGGCCATTTACGCTATTTTCGGCGAAAGCACGCGAGCGGTGATGATAGCGCAGGCCGCCGTGGATGTGCTGACGTGCTTGGTTGTGGCGGCCATGGCGGCGATGATCGCACCGCGCGAATCGCGCCGACGCGTGGCGTTCGCGGCGCTGTGGCTCGCGGCGATATGTCCGTTCACGGCGAACTATACGGCCGTGCTGCTCACCGAGCCGCTGGCGACATTCCTCACCGCGCTGGCGCTTCTGGTGCTGATGGAAGCGATGCGCGGCGAGAATCTGGGCGAGTCGGGCGATGACGCGGCCGGAAATTCGCCAGGCGAATTAAAGCCGGCGATGCGCTGGCTGCTCGGCGGAATCGTCACGGGATTTGGCGCTCTCGTGCGGCCGGAGGGTCCTCTGCTGCTGGCCGGGCCGGCGATTATCCTGCTGGGATACTGGCGACGGCCGAAAAATTGGCCGAAGCTGGCGCGCGCAGGCGCATTGATGGCGCTCGGATTGATTTTGCCGCTGGCACCCTGGGCCGCGCGCAACTGGCAGACGCTGCACAAAGTGCAGTTCCTCGCGCCGCCTTACAGCGAATTGCCCGACGAATACACGCCACACGGATTTTTCTCGTGGGAGAAAACCTGGCTGTGGCGATTCCGCGATGTTTTTCTGGTGTCGTGGAATTTGGACGGCGACAAAATTGAAATGAGCGATATTCCGGCGCCGGCGTTCGATTCGCCGGCGGAGCGCGAGCGCGTTGCGAAGCTCTTGACGAAATATAACGACACCAGGGAGATGTCTGCCGACATCGACCAGCAATTCGCGGAAATCGCGCGTGAGCGGACGGCACGGCATCCGCTGCGGACATACATCGAAGTTCCGGCGCTGCGGGCGCTGGCGATGTGGTTTACGCCGCGCGTGGAAATGCTGCCGCTTTCGGGAAAATTCTGGCCGGTCGGTTACTGGTGGGAGGACAGCCCGTCGCAATACTGCTATTCGTTCACGCTTTTTGTGATGGGCATCGCGTATGGCGTGCTGGCGCTCCTCGGCGCGTGGCGATGCCGGAAAGATCCGGTCGCGCTGATGCTCGTGGCGTTCATCGTGGTGCGGACGGCATTTCTGACGACGATTGAAACTCCCGAACCGCGCTATGTGCTGGAATGTTTTCCGGCAGTTTTTGCCCTGGGCGCGCAAGTGTGGGGCGCCAGGAAATCTCGCTGATGAAGTCTTGTCGTTTTACCAAAAGAAATTTAAGCGCAAGAATTTCAGTTGGATTCTGACCTTGCGAGAAGGCGTTCGAGAAGTTCCTTCATCGCTTTCCGGCCAGTTTTTGCTGCGGCTCGCGGGTCAGGGGAGCGAGCCACCAGGAATGCTACCTCGATGAGGCTAGCCAGCAGGATGTGCGCGAAGGTATCGACCAGGTCTTCGTGGATTCGTCCCGTGGCGGCAATCAGTTTCAGAGCTTGCTTCAAACGCCCAAGCCCGTAACGGTCTTCGATCTCGCGCCACTTCTGCCATCCTAAAACAGAATGAGCATCCATCAGCACGATCTGCCGCACTTCCGTCTCGCATGCCATGTCCAGAAAGGCATCGAATGCCCGACGAAGCGCTTCCACTGGATCCGCAGCGTTACCTCTGGCACGCGCAGTTGCAGCCGTAATGTCCGTCTCGACCGCCTCCATTACTTCTGCGAACAACGCCTCTTTGTTTTTGAAATGGTGGTAAAGGGCGCCGCGACTGACCTGCGATTCCTCCAAAATCGCTTCTGTGGACGTGCCTGCATAGCTGCGCGTGGCGAATAGACGGCGCGCGACGGCAACGATCTTCGCTTTGGTGGACGCGGCTCGTTCGATTTTCGTGGGCATGTTCGCCGCTTGACAGACCGACAGTCGGTCTGTATCCTATCTCCCATACCGACTGACGGTCCAATCATTGGTCTGGAAGCGGTAAGTGTCAAGAATGAGGAGAAACGGGATGATGACGAAGAAGAGCTGGTTCGTGGGAACGATCCTAGTGAGTTTGCTTGTGCCCCTTGTTCCGCTTATTGCAAATGGCAATTCTGCGGACGATGTAAAGATGGTCGCGGCTCTGGATACGGAGTACCAGGCGGCCGTAAAGAGTGGCGATGCGGCAACAATGAATCGAATACTTGCCGATAATTTCGTCGTGATCTCTGGCTCGGGCAAGGTGTACACAAAAGCCGACCTGCTGGATATGGCGCGCACGGGCCGGGTTCAGTACGAGCACCAGGAGGATACGAATCAGACAGTCAGGGTTTGGCATGATACGGCTGTGGTCACGGCAGAACTTTGGGCGAAGGGAACCGATATGGGAAAGCCGTTCGACTTTCACGTCTGGTTCAGCGATACGTACGTGCGGACTCCTGCCGGATGGCGATACGTGCACGGGCAGGCTTCTTTGCCTTTGCCGGATGCTGCGAATTGAATGGTGCATTCGGGCTTGGCCGCCTAGAGGGTAGTGATGTCGTGACATCACTGCCCTCACGGACGCTGCGTTCTGCGTAGGCGGATCAAACAGGTATTTGCATTGGGCGCGCAACTGCGGTGGAAGAAACGCGCAGCGACAGCGGAAGATTAGAGATCGAGGTCCCAGGTCTCTGCGACGAGGTCGAGACTGAAGCTATGATGCAGTTCGCTGTGGACGCGCCGGAATCCAGCGGCTTTGTAGATGCGGCGCGCGGAATCGAGATGGCTTTGCGTCCAGAGCGTGATTTTTTTGTAGCCCGCCTGGCGCGCGAAACGGATGCATTCCTCGACGAGGCGCTGGCCGATGCCGAGGCCGCGCGCGCTGGGCTCAACGTAGAGTAAGCGCAGCTTGGCCACGGACGCGGATTTTTTGACAAGAAATACCGAGCCGACAATTTCCCCTTCGCGCTCGGCGATCCAGCAGCGTTCGCGCTTGGCGTCGAAATTCTGAACAAACTCGCCGACGATGCGCGCGCAGAGCGCTTCGAACTGTTCGTCATAACCATATTCCTGCCAATAAAGCAGACCCTGACGGTAAGTGACCCAGCCCATGTCGCCGGGCTGATGCGTGCGAAGCAGGTAAGGCGCAGCGCTCGTGAGTTTTTCTTTGGGTTCGCCGCCGAGAAGATTCGCGATAGTGTCCATGGCGCTTGTGAGGCGAGCCTGATCTTTCGCAGGCAATGCGCGCAACATGGCGCCGACCTCTTGATTCGCGCGCTGGTCGAGCGGCGCGAGGGCCTTGCGGCCGCGCGCGGTCAGCGCAAGAAAGCTCTGGCGGCCGTCGCTGGCGGAGCGCTTTTTGTCGACGAGGCCACGGCGGACGAAATCGCGCAGAATGCGACTCAGATAGCCAGCATCGAGGCCGAGATTGCGTGCCACGGCTGTTGCGGAGGGATTTTCGAGGCGCGCGATTTCGTAGAGCACGCGGCCTTCCGCGAGCGAAAAGGGAGTGTGCAGAAAACTTTCGTTGAGGACGCCGATGCGCTTGGTATAGAAGCGGTTGAAGCGGCGGACAGCGTCAATGCGCGCGGCGAGCGTGGGATCGACAGCGGGCGGCCTGGGCGCGGCTGGCATATACATGACACGGTCACATAGATATTTGACTTTGTCAAGTAAGTTGCAGTGATTTTCATGCGCTTGCGGGAACCCTTCGGCGCACGGCGCGGTTCTGACCAGGCGAAATTACCGCGTAACCTTTTGCCGCCCCGGCAGTTTATGTTATGGAGAGCGCGTACCGCGGGAAGAGCGGCTGAAAGCCGAGCCGGAGGACGAAAGCGACCTGGTTCGGCGCGAGTGATCGTCAGGCGCCGCGCTGGCGACGATGCGCCGGCGGAAAAATCGAGAATATCGTCGATTTAAGATGGGAGACGGCTATGCAGGCGGAGCAAGGGCAAATCGCAAAGATGAGGGTGAAGTCGCAACCTCTGATTGCCGTGCGGGACGTAAGAGCGAGCAGCACCTGGTATCGGACACTGCTCGACGCCACCTCAATGCCGGAACACGAACATCGCAGAAGATATGATCGCATCCTGTGCGGCGGTCAACTGATACTGCAACTCCATGCCTGGGATGAGGAAAATCATCCCAATTTGACGAATGCCGATGCAGCGCCGGCCGGGCATGGAGTCTTGCTCTGGTTCGAAGTGAGCGATTTTGATGCGACGGTTCGACGCGTGCGTTCGCTGAAGGCACAAATTCTGGAAGAGCCGCACAACAATCCCAATTCTGGACAAAGGGAAATGTGGATTCGCGACCCTGATCAATATGTAGTGGTTGTCACAGAGCCGGACGGAGAAGAAAACGGCCGTGGCAATTCCTGAGCAGTGAATTCAAGACGAGGCGCTGGTTTGGAATTTCACGAAAAGGATGAACGGCTTCTGGTGGAAGCGGCGCGGAGAGATCCGAGCCGGTTCGCGGAGCTGTACGAACTGCACTTCGAACGCGTGTACGCCTACGTCGCGCGGCGCGCAGGGAACCGGCAGGAAGCCGAAGACATCACCGCGGAAGTGTTTCACAGAGCGCTCGAGAAGATCGGCGGCTTCGAGTGGCGCGGCGCACCGTTTGCGGCGTGGCTGTTGCGGATTGCGTCGAATGCCATTGCGGACAAATGGGAGAAGGCGGCGCGAGAGCGCGGAAATCCAACGAAAGAAAAGGGCGAGGAATTCGATTTCGATGAAGCAAATGAACAGGCGCGGCTTTTTCGGCTGGTGAAAGAGCTGCCGGCGGAGCAGCGGCTGGTGATCGAAATGCGGTTCGCGGAAGAAAAAGGCATACGCGAGATCGCCGAGGCGATTGGCAAGACTGAAGGCGCAGTGAAGCAGCTGCAGTTTCGCGCCATCCAGAATTTGCGAGTGAAGATGGAACCGGGTGCGCGGAAAAAATTGGTGAAAAGCAATGGCTGAAGGCATGAACGAAAAACTGAACCGGGCAATTGATGCCGTACTGGTGGCTCGCAAGCCGGCGCTGGTGGCTTCCGCGGACGCCGAGCTGGCGCCATTTGTGCAGGTGGCCGCGGAACTGCGCGCGCTGCCGAGCGAAAATTTCAAGGCGACATTGAAAGCGGATTTGATCCGGAGAGCGACGATGGCAAGCGCCGCAGGAACAAAATCGGAAGCTGAAACTCAGGAACAGACGGCCATTCCGCGTCTTTGTTTCCGGGACGCCGCGAAGGCGATTGAGTTTTACAAAGATGTTTTTGGCGCGAAAGAGACCATGCGGCTGATGGATCGAGGGGAGAAGATCGGGATTGCCGAAATTCGCATCGGCAATACGCGGATCCTGCTTTCGGACGAATTCCCCGAGTACGGCGCGGCCGGCGGAGTGAGTCCCGAGACGCTGGGCGGCTCGACAGTGAAATTGAAAGTGATGGTAGCGGATGCGGATGCGACGGCGAGCCGGATACTGGCGCTCGGCGGGAAAATCGTGCGGGCCGTGCAGGATCAGTTTTACGGGGAGCGAGTGGGTCAAATCGCGGATCCGTTTGGCTATACCTGGATTGTCGCCACGCATAAAGAAAACGTGCCGGCGGAAGAAATGCAGCGGCGGCTTGATGAATGGACCAGACGGCCGAGCGACAATTTGGAGGAAAAAATGAACGCAACAGAAGCAACGAAAAAAGTGAATTACATGCGCGGAGGATTCCACACCATCACGCCGTACATTTTGGTGAGCGGCGCGGCGAAGTTCATCGATTTTGTGAAAGAGGCGTTTGGCGCGGAGGAAAAAGGCCGCGTGCCTGTTCCGAGCGGAAAAATCATGCACGCGGAAGTGAAAGTCGGCGATTCGATGATCGAACTGAGCGACGGCAACGAGCAATATGGCCCGACGCCCATCGCGCTTCATTATTACGTGGCGGATGTGGACGCGACTTACGCGCGCGCGATTAAGGCCGGAGCAATTTCGACGCACGCGCCGGTGGATCAGCCCTATGGCGACCGTGAAGCGGGAATCAAAGATCCGTTCGGCAACGCGTGGTTCATCGCTACGCCGAAAACTTACACGCCGCTGCCGGGGCAAATGAATTCGATTCAGGTCTACCTGTTCCTGCGCGACGCGGAGAAGATGATTCCGTTCCTCGAGAGCGCGTTTGGCGCGAAGGCGGAAGGCGTGCACAAATCGCCGCAAGGAACGGTCGCACACGCGACGGTGCGCATCGGCGACAACACGCTCGAATTCAGCGAGGCGCATGGGGAATGGCAGCCGTC
>JASHRL010000125.1 GCA_030037355.1 Candidatus Acidiferrales bacterium
TGGTACCCGGAAATCGAAATGGCATTCCAGTTGGGAATCTCGGCGCGGCACCATGCGAAAATATCCGTGACGATGCGCATCGCCGGTCGAATAGGGTAAATGTACGTCCCGCGCGCGATATATTCCTTGAGGATATCGTTCTGAACCGTGCCTGCGAGGCGGCGCAGGTTCGCGCCTTGTTTTTTCGCTACTGCCACATATAACGCCAGCAAAATCGCCGCCGTTGAATTGATGGTCATCGAAGTGGAAACTTTATCCAGCGGAATCCCATCGAAAAGGGTCTCCATATCTTCCAGGGAATCGATCGCCACGCCGACTTTGCCGACCTCGCCCAATGCGAGAGCGTGATCCGAGTCCATCCCGATTTGCGTCGGCAAATCGAATGCGACGGAAAGGCCCGTTTGGCCCTGCGACAACAAATACCGATAGCGCCGGTTCGACTCGAGGGCCGTTCCGAATCCGGCGTACTGGCGCATTGTCCAGAGTCGGCCGCGATACATCGTGGGATAAATGCCCCGCGTGAAGGGGAACTGCCCTGGAAAACCCAACTCGCGATCGGGATTCCAATCGCCGAGATTCTCAGGTGTGATCACGGTTTCCATGGGCAAGGCCCCGGGAGAACTTCTACGGACCCCATTGGACTCCGTCTTGGCGGGCATCTTGTTCATTCTAGGGCCGCGAATCAGCGCACGCGGCGCGCGCTGCGAAATGAGCTGACCGAGAAAAATGCCATCATCAGCGTGTATCCGAGAGCAAGCCCCACAATCCATTCGCTGCTGGCCTGATGGAATTCTTTCCATGTGGCAGCGCCTGAGTAAACTGCGAAGATGGCGAAAAGCGATCCCGTCGCCTCATGAAAAAGCTGGCGAACCACCTTCCAGAAAGTACGAAATATCGTCGCGCCGCCACGCCACGCTGCGGAGAGCAAATCCGGCCGAACATTTGGTCTGGCGTTCGCAGCCATAGCCCCATTCTATTACATCCCATGGGGAGTTGTCGGCTCGTGCACCAGGGCTTGTATCCTTTGCGCCGCCGCAATAGAATCGGCAGTAGGAAAGCAGGAGGGCAACTTTGCGGCTCGACGACAACTTGAAAGCTTTGCTTCGCGAATTGGGACACGCAATTAACGATTCCGTGGCGGACTCCGAAAAGATTGCCGAAGCCATCGCCAATGTCCGCGCCGCCGGATACGACATTGTGCTCAAACTGGATGCCACCATTGGCCTTGCGCAGCGCTCGTCGCAGGAATCAAAAATGACGACGAACGACCGGCGCTTTCTGGAATCGCTGCATATTCGCGTCGACGAGGAAGTAATGGACGAGCAAGTCGAGTCAGGGAAGGTCGAAATAACTCCGCAGGACATCAAATTTTTGAAGTCGCTCAAAATTTCCATCGATGAAGCGTAGGCACATTGCAGCTTTGATCTTCGCGGTGGTCGTGGCATGCGCCGCATCCATTCCGGCGATTGCACAAACGACGACGACCTCAACCGTCAAGGCAAAGAGCGTCGGCCCCCGGATGAAATTGGACACGTTCAAGGGCGACGTGATTCGCATGAGTACCGATTCAATCCAGGTCCGCGATCCGAAAGATACCTACATTGTGCGTACATTCACGTTTTCAACGAATCTCAGGAACAAGCTTCAGAAACTCATCGATCAGGGCGGCTACCAGTCCGGCGATCACGTAACGATCAAATACGACCACAACACAAACACCGCCGAAGAGATTCACGGCAAAGCCTCGAAAGCCTTCTAGCGCGAATCGCTGTAGAATCCCCTCATGATTCGTCCCCCTGCTGTTGCTGGGCGTTTTTATCCCGCCGACCCGTCTGTTCTGTTGCGCCAGCTTGACGAGTGCATGACTCCGCGCACGACTCCTGCGAAAGAGCGAATCCACGCGCGAGGCTGCATCGTGCCGCATGCCGGGTACATTTACTCCGGACACGTCGCGGGAGCGGTTTATTCCGCGTTGGAGTTGCCGTCGCGGTTCATTCTTCTCGGTCCGCGCCACTACCCCCAGGGCGAGCGATTTGCAATCCTCTCAGAGGGCGCGTGGCAAACGCCGCTCGGCGACGCCCGCATCGACGCTGCTCTGGCGTCGGAGCTGCAAAAGACCTTTCCGCTGCTGCGCGAAGATGCCGTTGCCCATGCCGTGGAACATTCCGTCGAAGTGCAATTGCCATTCTTGCAGCGCCTCGCGAAAAATTTCACTTTTGCGCCCATTGTGATCGGCAGCGATCGCTTCGAGGCGCTCGAAATGCTGGGACACGCGGTCGCGAAAGTTGTGCGCGCACAAAAAGATGAAATTCTGATTGTGGCGAGCTCGGACATGAACCATCGCGAGAGCGACGCCATCACGCGCGTGAAGGATCGCCAGGCAATCGACCCGATCCTCGCTCTCGATGCCCGGCAGCTTTATGACACAGTGCGAAGAGAGCGCATCACCATGTGCGGTTATGGACCTGCGGTGGTTATGCTGACGGCTGTGAAGGAACTCGGTGCGACACAGGCGGAACTTGTCCGCTACGCGACTTCAGCCGATGTAACTCATGACATCGACGATGTGGT
>JASHRL010000126.1 GCA_030037355.1 Candidatus Acidiferrales bacterium
GCGGGAAATGTGTTCATCGCGGATACGGGCGCTAATGCGCTGCTGCGCGTGGATGTGAAAACACAGATGCTGACGCGCGTTGTGCCTGAGACGAATTTCAACTCGCCCGGCGCTCTCGCAATCGACCGGCAGGGCGATGTGTTTGTTGCGGATCGCGATAATCAGCGCGTGCTGGAATTTCCGGGACTCGGCGCGCCAGATCCTCCGGCGAACGTCGTGATCACGCCTTCGTCGTGGAATTATGGCGATGAACCGACGGGCGGCGCGGCTCCCGTTGAAAACTTCACGTTCACGAATAATTCCACGGTGCCGATCGCGCTCAATAGCAACAGCTTCACTTTCGCGGGCGCGAATCCCAACGATTTCACGCAAACGAACACCTGCATTCCACAGGTCGCGGCCAATGGCGGCACGTGCCAGATCAGCGTGACCTTCGTTCCTGAAGCAACGGGATCGCGCTCGGCGACGCTCGAAGTGACGGATTCCGATCCGTCGAGTCCGCAGACAGCGTCGCTCACAGGCACAGGCGACGATTACGAAATCAATGGCACGATCGTCGACACGACGCAGAGCGTCATTGCGGGAAATACGGCGACCTACAATCTTTCCGTGACCGCGGACAACACGTTCAGCGGAACGGTTGCGCTGCAATGCCCAACGGTCTTGCCGAGCGGCTCGAATTTGACCTGCCAGACTTCGCCTTTAACGGTTTCGCTGACGCCCGGTTCGACGCAGCCGTTTCAGGTGATGATGGGCACGGGCGCGACAAATGTCAGCACGCCGCCGACCGCGATGCGCAGGTTTCCGCCGTCGCGTTTCCCGATGCTGGCGCTTGGTGCAATGTTTGTGCTGCTGGCCATTTTGCGCCGATTGAAGCGCCGCAGAACGGCGCGGCCGCGGCGCGTGCGTCTCGCGTTTGGCTTTGCTTTGCTCGCGGCCATGGCCGCGGCGGGTTGCGGTGGGCCGACGGCGAATCCTGTGGCGACGAATCCGGGCACGTACTCCCTCCTGATTTTGGCGACGGCGCAGAACGCGACGCGCTCGATCACGCTGACACTGAACGTCAACGAATAGCGCGGCGCCATTTCATCGAATTTCTGCGATTACAAATAAACGATGCGCCGGCGATGACCGTAAGGTTTGCGCCGGCGGCCCTTGAATTGTTCGGGGCGAACGTAGCGCTCGATTAGATTATTTGTGGACATCTGCGCTGCGCCCATCATGTCCATCGACAGAGCCTGCGCGCCGCGCGAACGCGCCGCGAGCGCTGCGACGGAATACGCCAGAGGATCTATCGAGGAGCGAATCTGCACGGGATCCGTTCCCTGTACGAGCGCGGGCAGCGATTTTTCGTAGCGCACGCGGAGCGTGATTTCCTGCGTCGCGCCGATGAGCTGAATCGTATCCTCGCGCCACTCCCACATGCGCAGATATGTGCTCGGCTGGAAATTCGGCAGGCCGCTCGTGATTTTTTCCATGGGAATGAAGAGATCGCTCGAGCCCGCGGCCTGTTCCCAGAGTTGATGTGGCGCAAGAAGATCCGTCGGAAGCTGCGGCGAGCTGACGTCGCTGAGCTCCGTGACGGTCACGCCGTTCGTGAGCGGCAGATCGAGATCCTGCTGCGAAACGAGCACGGAAACGCCTTCTTCGGCGAGATCACGTTGCAGGGCGCGGTAGGCGGAATTCAGAAATGGAAGGAGCACGGCGTCGGAGAAAACCGCACCGGCGGCGTCATTCAGCAACGAGCGCGCCAGAGTGAGAACGTCTTCCGCTTGATCGTATGCCGTTGTGGAAACTACAGGCATGAGAAAGCCTCCAGAAGCAGTGACAAGTGACGAGAACAAATAGATACAAAATAAATCGCGGGAAAGTTCGGCCGTCGCAACGACTACTGATTTGCGACGCCCGGCGACATAGCAAAGGCGCTTGTGCCGTCGAAAACGAAACTTTGCGCACTGCACTTCCCCGCCGTCGTGCCGATGGTCATCGCGCCGCGCACGGGGCTCGGCCACGCGAACGTATATGGCCCGCCGGAGGACGGCTGGCAGATGATGAAATGAAGCCACTGGCCCGCTTGCGCGTTGCTGAGCGTGCTCGACGTCGCGCTGGCGTTGAGCGTGACTTCGAATGTGTTGCCAAGGCCGGCGTCGAAAGACATGGTGCCGCCGGATTCGGTGACGGCAACGAAGCCGGCGGTCATGCCGTAATTGTCGACGAGGCCAGCGTACGATTGGCCGCCGAAGGGCGCGAGCTTTATCGTGGTTTCGCCGAGATGCGCATTGAAGTTGAAGCTCAGCGCCGATGTGGATGCATTGGTTGTCCAGACGGTCGAGCCGGAATTTCGCCACGTGATGCCGCTGGCGCCGGAGGATGAATCGATAATCGGCGTGAAGAATGTCGGCATCGCGAATGGCGGTGCGACGAGCTGATCGCTGGTGTTTTTCGAAAGTGTGACGTCGGCGGTGTTCGCGTGATTGCGCCAGGCGATGGCGTCGCCATCGGCGAGGCGCACGATGCCGCTCTGCGCCGGATTCGCGGAGAGCGTTTGAAACGCGGGCGCGGCAAGATTGTCGTTGCGCAGGCCGCAGATGGTGGCAACGAGGCAAGTGGAGTCGTACGTTTTGAGCGTATTTGCATACGCAGCGACTTCGTTCGCGCTGATGGTTCCCGCAGAGATGTAGTTCATCACCGGCGCGTACGCTTGAATCGTGTACGTGGAGTTGAACGGCGCAAAGAACGTGAGCTGTGCGGGACTCGTCGCGGCAGCGGTGATTTTGTAAATGCAATTCTGCCAGGACCATTCGCCATCGCCGAGAACAGGATCACCGGTGCAGCCGCCGCTGAGCGCGTTGCCCGTGCCGCCGACGGTGATTTCGAGCGCGGTGAAGGAGCTACCGGAGTAACCGTTGGCCGTGGCCGAGCGCACCCATGCGCCAGCGACGATGTAGTCTCCGACGGCGATAGCGTGATTCTGCTGATAGAACGAGAGTGTTTCGAAGCCGCTGGCGCTGGTGTTGGAAGCCTGCGAAGCGTTCATCGAGCCATCGGGCGCGAGAAAACCGGACGGCGTGAACGTGGTGGTGCCGGAATATTGCGAGACGGTCCATGAAGAAGGGCTCGTCGGTGCAATATTGGCGAAGCGCACGGGCGCGAGGCCGAAATTGCGCTGCACATCGTCGCGCTTGCCGAAAACCCAGCCGCCGATGAATCCGGATTGCCCCGATTGCAGCGGAGAGATGGTCGAAGCTTCGAGCGTCTCCGGATACTCGTTGAGAACCGTTACGGGGCCGGAGGGTTCGCCGCCGAAAATGCTGCTGGCGGTGATGACCGCGTTGCCGTCATTTTCGATCGCAGGCGTAGGCGCTGTAGGATCGGCGACGGAGATGTTGCGCAGATCGTTCAAGCTGCCGTTCGAAGATGCCGTGAACCACACCGCGCCTTTGCCGTCGGACTGGCCCTCGGTGATGAAGCCGTCAACTTTCAATCCGTCGGCGACGATGCCGTTGGCTTCGATGCCGCCATCGCTGCAATGCGAATTGTAGATGTAAATGAGGCCGGGGGGATCCGTCGTGCCTTCGTTATCGAGCGCGATGCACTGATGTTGCTCGGTTCCAGCGGTAGCGGAAACGTTCGAGTCGAAATTGCTGTCGTGAATATAGATTTCGAAGGAATTCGGGCCGATGAGCATCGTTGGCCCATTGGATGCGGATGAGCCAGCGATATAAAAATCATCATCTTTGAACGTGAGGCCTGCGGCGCCGGGCATGGTCGTGAAACTGCCGTTGGAATCTTTTCCAAGCAAAACGCCGATGCTGCCGCCGGCCTTAATGCCTTCGAAACTCATCGGGCGCGACTGGCCGGAGATCCAGATCGCCGGATGATTGGAATCGTTGCCGGTCACGTTGCAACTGGGAACTTGGCCGGAGCTGCCGTTATTTCCTGCACCGTCGCAGACGATACTGACGTTTTTCATCACCACCCAGCCGGAAGGCGGCGAAGAATAATTCGGATCGTTGGGGCCGATGATTTCAAGGCCCTGGCCCGTGACGGGTCCGCCGAACGCGGCGTTTTGCGCAAGATGAATCGTGCCGCCGCAATCGGTGAACGAGCAGCCAGCTGCGCCGGGAAGATTGTTCCACGCGGTGTAAATGTCTGCCACGGCTGTGCCCGGAGACTTGCCGTCGTTCGCATCGTTGCCGTTCACGGAATCGACATACTGCACGCCATATCCAGCGCCGGGCTTGAGTGCGGCGTTGCTCGAAAGCGCGAGGTTTGCGTTGAACGAGCCCGCCGTGAGCGTGCCCGTGACGCTGGCGTTTCCACCGACGGCAAGATTGCCGCCGAGGCTGAGCGT
>JASHRL010000127.1 GCA_030037355.1 Candidatus Acidiferrales bacterium
AACGTATGCCGGCGTATCACTTCTCCTGATGGCGGTCGCGTTGATTGCCTGCTGGATTCCCGCGCGGCGCGTGATGCACGTCGACCCTATGGTGGCGCTGCGATACGAATAAAATGCAGTGAGCGAGTGTGAAGACACTGACGCGAATTCGATTCTGGCTGCGGGCCGTCGTGCATCGCTCGCGCACCGAGGGCGACATGGACACGGAACTGCGTTTTCATATCGAAGCGCGCGCCGAAGACTTGATTCGCACGGGCATTTCGCGCGAAGAAGCTCTACGCCGGGCGCGGATGGAATTCGGCGGCATGGAAAAAACGAAAGAAGAATGCCGCGAGACGCGTGGGATTTCTTTTTTGGAATCTCTGCTGCAGGACTCGCGCTATGGCGTACGAGTGCTGCAGAAGTCGCCGGGGTTTACGGCTGTTGCGGTGCTGACGCTGGCGCTGGGCATCGGCGCTAATACGGCGATTTTCAGCATCGTGGATTCGCTGCTCCTCCGGCCGCTTCCAGTCGCTCAGCCGAGCCAGCTTGTGGTGCTGACCTATCAACAAAAAAGCGGGCCGCTGCAGAATCAGCTCTCGTACTCGAACCTTCAGGACATACAAAATCAGGCGACGAATGTTTTCTCTGGCGTGATTGCGTCCGAAGTGGGACTCGACTCGCTTGCGGTGAATGGCAAGGGCGAAAGGATTCTGACGAATTACGTCACGGGAAACTTCTTTTCCATGCTGGGACTGAAACCTGCGCTGGGACGGCTGATTCTTCCTTCCGAAGGACAGGTTGCGGACGCGGATCCGGTTCTCGTACTCAGTTACTCCTATTGGCAATCGAGATTCGGCGGCGATCCCGGCGTTGTGCATGAAAAGGTATCGATCAACGGCCATCCCTTCACAATCATCGGAGTCGCTCCCCGAGGATTTCACGGAATACAATCGATTTTGGACGTTCAGGGTTATATCCCCTTCGGGATGCTGGCCGTCTCCGGACGCGACCCCGGCTTCATGACCGATCGAGCGCGGAACGGAGCGTTCGCGATGGCTCGCTTGCAACCGGGCGTGGCCCTGAAGCAAGCGAATGTGGAACTGGCCGTAATCGGGCAACGGCTCTCGGCGCAATATCCCGCAGTGGACGATGGCATGCGATTCACGGCATTTCCAGAGCTTCGTTCGCGCCCCGATCCAGAGTCGGGCTCGCAGATCGTGCAAGTGGGGACGATTTTCCTGGCTCTGACGCTGCTCGTCCTCCTGCTCGCGTGTGTGAATGTGGCGAACATTTTGCTGGTGCGCGCGTCGGCGAGGCAGCACGAAATGGCCATGCGTGCGGCGCTCGGGGCGTCGCGAAGCCGGCTCATTAGCCAGCTCCTGACGGAGAGCGTTCTACTGGCCCTGCTCGGTGGCGCAGCGGGCATTCTGCTGGGGATTTGGGCCGGCGGAGCCGTAGCAGGCATCAATCTAAAGACAAGCATACCGATCTTCCTCAATTTCAGCTTCGACTGGCGCGTTTTCGCATTTTCTCTGTCGGTTGCATTGTTCGCGGGCGTAATTGTGGGAATCATTCCGGCCTTGCGCGCTTCGCGCTCGGACGTCAACCAAGTCCTGCGTGAGGGCGGCCGTGGAATCGCGTCCGGGAAGCAGAGACTGCGCAGTGCGCTGGTCGTCGCACAAGTCGGCGGTTCGCTGGCGCTGCTGGTCATCGCCGCGCTATTCACGCGCAGCCTGGGCGCAGTGCAGAATACGGATTTCGGATTCGACCCAAATCACGTCATGAATTTCAGTATGGATACTCATCATTTGGATTACACGGATGATCAGGCGGTGGTCTTCTACAAGAACCTGCTCGACCGCATCCGCGCGATGCCGGGCGTGCAGTCCGCGAGCGTGGCGTTCGCGGTTCCATTCGGCTATATGGGGACATTGGGCACGCTAACCGTGGAGGGTTATCAGCCTCCGCCGAACCAACCAGCTCCACAGGTCAACGAGAACATGATTTCGCCGGGCTATTTTCAAACGATGCACATCCCGATCTTACGCGGACGCGACTTCAACGAGTCGGACACAAAAACGTCACCGCGCGTGGCCATCATCAACGAAGCGATGGCGAAGCAATTCTGGCCGCATGAGGATCCCATTGGCCGGAAATTTCAGTCGTCCAGCGAAACGACAAAATCCGGTGGCATAGTCAAGCAAGTGCCGTTAGAGGTCGTCGGCATCGCGAAGGACGCGCGGTTTCTGAATGTTGCGGGAGCGATCGACCCTTACTTCTTCGTGCCACTCACGCAGGACGTGCCTCCGCTCACGACGCTGCAGGTTCGGACCTCGGGCGCGCCAGAATCGATGGTTCCCGCGATCGAAAGCGCCGTTGATTCGCTGGCGCCAGGCCTGCCCTTATTCGACGTTCAGACGATGGACGAGGCGCTGGACACGCTGAACGGCATCCTGCTCTTTCAGTTCGGAGCAGCGCTCGCTGGCGCACTCGGCTTGCTCGGCATGACGCTGGCAGTCGTCGGCGTGTATGGCGTTATCTCGTATTCCGCGAGCCGGCGCACGCACGAAATTGGCATTCGCATGGCGCTCGGAGCGCAGCCGGGCGACATTCTCCGAATGGTCTTGCGCCAGGGCATCGTCATAATCCTTGCCGGCGTGAGCATCGGATTGCTGCTCGCGTTCGTGGTTGCGCGATCGCTGGGAAATGTTTTTGTGGGCGTCAGCCCGACAGACCCGGTGACGTATGCCGGCGTGTCACTTCTCCTGATGGCGGTCGCGTTGATTGCTTGCTGGATTCCCGCGCGGCGCGTGATGCACGTCGACCCTATGGTGGCGCTGCGATACGAATAAAATGCAGTGAGCGAGTGTGAAGACACTGACGCGAATTCGGTTTTGGCTGCGGGCCGTCATGCATCGCTCTCGCACCGAGGGCGACATGGACACGGAACTGCGTTTTCACATCGAAGCGCGCGCCGAGGATTTAATTCGCATGGGCGTTTCGCGTGAAGAAGCTCTGCGCCGGGCGCGCATGGAGTTTGGTGGCATGGATAAAACAAAAGAAGAATGCCGGGAAACTCGAGGGATTTCCCTGTTCGAATCTCTGCTGCAGGATTTGCGCTATGGTGTACGAGTGCTGCGGAAATCGCCTGGGTTTACGGCTGTTGCGGTGCTGACGCTGGCGCTAGGCATCGGCGCCAATACGGCGATTTTCAGCATCGTGGACGCGGTGCTCTTGCGCGCGTTCCCCTACCCCAGTGCCGATCAGCTCGTTTTCGTCTTCAACGCGCCGGTGAAACAGCCGGACGTACTTTCGGCCCTTTCCTACAGAG
>JASHRL010000128.1 GCA_030037355.1 Candidatus Acidiferrales bacterium
CAGAATGAGAAGTGTCCAGAGTTTGTAACGATGCATCATTGGACCGACTCGGCGCGAATTCGCGGATCGCTCATGAATAGGAGAAGATCAGCCAGCAGATTTCCCGCCACCAGAAAAACGGAGGAAAGCATCACTACGCCGATGACGACATAAATGTCGCGCGACAGAATCGATTGAACCATTAAAGGGCCGAGGCCGGGCCAGCTCAGAATCACTTCTACGATGGCCGACGCGCTCAGCATGGTCGCGACGGAAAACCCGAAAAGCGAAATCAGCGGATTTGATGCCGCCGGAAGCGCATATCTCCAAAGCAGGCGTGAGCGCGGAATGCCGTGTCCGCGTGCTGCGAGAATGAAGGGAGAATTGAGCGTCTCGATCATCGCTGCGCGCACATGGCGAAGGAGAATCGGCAAGGTGACAACGGCAAGACCGAGTGAAGGCAGCGCGAAATGAAGAAGAATATCTTTCACTTTGCTCCAAAAAGCGAAATCGTCAAAGCCCGGTGAAGCCATCCCTCCAGCGGGAAACCACCCTGTGCGAACCGCGATCAACAACAGAAGCAAGAAGAGAAGCAGATCAGGAATAGCCAATAGCGCCGAAGTGGCGACGCTACAGGCGCGATCCGCAAAGTGGCCCTTTCTCGCTGCCATCCAGATGCCCAGAGGGATGGCCAAGAACCACGCGAGCAACGTCGAAGAACCGGCAAGCAGCAGCGTGTTGCGCGCGCGCGGCCAAAGCAGCGGGCCGACCGGGCTCTCATACGCAAATGAAAAACCCATCTCACCTCGAATCATGGAGCGCATCCAGAGGGCGTAGCGCACAGGGAACGGCCGGTCCAATCCGTATTCGGCGCGCAAGCCATTGATCGTCTGCGCAGAAACGCGTGGATTCATTCGCATAGCTTCAAAGAAATCTCCCGGCGCACATTGAAGCAAAGCGAATGAGAGAAAGGAGAGCACGAGGAGCAGCAAGATTGCGTGAAAGAAGCGGCGGAGGACATATCTCATCGGTGTGCCTCGACGAGATGCTCTTCGCTGAAAATTTCAGCCGCTTCGACTGCGCCAAGCAAGACCTGCGTATAGGGATGCTCCGGGTGCGCAAAAAGCGAGGAGACGCGCTTCTGCTCGACAATTCGCCCCGCGTGCATGACGGCGACCTCACAATCCAGTTCAGAAACCATGCGCAAGTCGTGCGAAACGTGAATGTAGGTGAGCGAGTGCCCGGCCTGGAGTTCTCGCAGCAAGCGCAAGATCGATTCCTGAGTGGCGAGATCGAGATTTGACAAAGCTTCATCGAGGATTAACAGCTTGGGCCGAAGAGCGAGTGCTCGAGCGATAGCGAGGCGTTGCCGCTGGCCACCGCTAAATTCAAACGGCAATTTTTTCGCTGACGCCGAGGGCAGGCCGACAAGATCCATGAGTTCCAGGGCGCGGCGCTGCCTTTCGATTTTCGCTCCTTCGCGTTGAATAAGGAGCGGTTCAGCAATAATTTCGGCGGCGGACATTCTTGGATTCAGCGAAGAGGCGGGATCCTGAAAAATCAGCTGGATCTGGCGGCGGATGGGAAAGAGCGCCTTGCGATTCAATGTGAGGAGATTCGTTCCATCAAACCAAATCTCGCCTTCCGTGGGCTTCTCAAGGAGTGCCAGGCAGCGGGCCAAAGTGCTTTTGCCTGCTCCGGATTCGCCGACCAATGCAAAAGTCGCGCCGCACGGGATCGTCAGGTTCGCTTCAACGAGCGCATCGATGACGAACTTTGCGCCATTCCAAGTACGCTTCTGCACGTAGCGCTTGGCGAGGCCGCGAACGGTAACGAGCGCATCGGTGCATCCTGGATTCATCGGGTCAGTCGCTCCGCGACGAGAACTTCTTCCGTACCCTCGGGACGCATTCGTTCTTGCAGACCAGAACGCAAAATTGCTCGCGTGTTGGCGTGCGAGGGATTTCGACGGATTTGCGTGAAGCTTCCCTGCTCGATGACGCGGCCTGCATTCATCACGAGCAAGTGATCGGCGAGGCGCGCCTGGATTTCGGGAGTATGACTAATCAGAAGAATCGAAATGCGCGTTTGCTCCTTCAAGGTTTGCAGCAACTCAATAAAATCGGTCCGACTGCGGGCGTCGAGGTGGGCGGTGGGCTCATCGGCAATCAACAGCTCGGGAGCGCATGACAGAGCTTGCGCGAGGACCACGCGCTGGCACTGGCCTCCGCTCAGTTGATGCGGATACGCGGAAAAGATCCGGCTGGTCTGGATCAGGCCGACACGCTCAAGCATCGTACGCGCTTCGGCGCGGCATTGTTTCCAGCCGATGTGGCGATGCGCGTGGATAACCTCGGCGATTTGGTCTCCGACACGCATCACGGGGCTCAAGGCAATTCTCGGCTCCTGATAAACAATGGAAATTGCCGAACCGCGAAGCTTTTGCAAGGCGGGCTCATCGAGAGCCAGCAAGTCCAGCCCTCCAAATTGAGCGGAACCGGTGATTTCGACGGAATCTTTCGGCAGCAGGCCGAGCAGCGCCAAAGCTGTCGTGGATTTGCCGCATCCGGATTCGCCCATGATTCCGACCGTTTCGCCTTGGGCGATGTCAAAGGAAATGCCATTCACGGCCGGGTCTGACTCTGAGGAATTCGACCGATAGCGGATCGTCAGATCGCGGACTTCCAGCAAATTTGTCATAAGAGTTTTGTCGCCACGCCTGGCCATTCGAGAAACGTGAGGTCTGCGAAAGGACTAGCTCGAAAAAACCCGCGAAATGGCGCCCATGCCGCGCGGCCTGCGCCTTTCCAGCCTCCAATCAATAGTGAGCGATGAATTTGCCAACGCGGATAGTCACTAACGGCTAATCGTTTGGGAGGAAAGTACTAGAGCGAAAGAACTAGAACGAGTCACTGGATATCCGGTATGGGTCAGATTTATGTACAATCGGGCCTCAATGATGCCTACAACGCGTTTCCCCTTGCATGTGATTGCGGCACTCATCGGATTGATTGTTGCGCCCATCTCTGCGTCTGCGCAGGGCGGCGGGGCATCCGCGGCGCGAATCACGCTTGGGAACGGATGGCAGTTGCAGTCTTCGTGCGAATCGGACGCGGTGGGGCAACGGATTTCAATGCCGGCATTTCAGCCGCGTGGCTGGCACGAGACGAACGTGCCTTCGACAGTGCTTGCCGCGCTGGTGGCTGACAAGACGTATCCCGATCCTTACTTCGGAATGAACCTGCGAAAAATTCCCGGCACAACCTATCCCATCGGAACGATTTTCGCGAAACAGCCGATGCCGAAAGACAGCCCGTTTTCCTGCTCCTGGTGGTATCGGAAGGAATTCAGCCTGCCAAAGGAATTGGAGAAACGGCAAATCTGGCTGCATTTCGACGGCATTAACTATCGCGCGAACATCTGGATCAATGGATCAAAAATCGCGGACGCCAGTGAGGTTGCAGGCCCATACCGGACCTATGATTTCAATGTAACGAAGTTTGTAAAAACGGGGGAGGAAAACGCTGTCGCGGTGGAAACGTTTGCCCCGACCGAGAACGACTTGGCGATGAATTGGGTCGATTGGAACCCAGCGCCGCCGGATAAAGATATGGGATTGTGGGGCGACGTTTATCTGACTACGAGTGGAGTAGTGACGGTCCGATATCCCGAAGTTGTCACGCATTTCACCGATGCGACGCTCAAGGAAGCGGACTTGATTGTGATTGCCGAGGTCGAAAATGCTTCGGGCGAAGCCGTGAGCGCGAACATAGGAGTGGCGTTCGACGGCATCCACGTCGAGCAAACCGTTCAGCTTCAGCCCGGCGAAAGCCGCACGGTCATGTTTACGCCCGACCATTTTCCGCAATTGCGCGTCGAGAATCCGAAAGCCTGGTGGCCGTATGGCCTCGGACCGCAAGCGCTCCACACACTAACGATGCAAGCGGCGATTGGTGGAGTCGTATCCGACGAGCAGCAGAGCCGCTTTGGAATTCGCGAGATAACGTCCGAGCTGAACAAACAGAACTATCGCCTTTTCCGCATCAATGGCCGCAAAATCCTCATCCGTGGCGGTGGATGGGCCCCGGATATGTTGTTGCGCGAATCGCACGAGCGGTTGGAAGCGCAGTTTGACTACGTGCGCGAGATGGGTCTGAACACCATTCGACTGGAAGGAAAACTCGAGCCTGAGGATTTTTTCAATCTGGCGGATCAGCGCGGCGTGCTCGTGATGGCCGGCTGGTGTTGCTGCAGCATCTGGGAGGAGTGGAACCGATGGAAGCCGGGCGACCTCGAGATTGCAACAGCGCAATTGCGCTCTCAGATTTTGCGTCTCCGAGGACACGCGAGCTTGCTCGTGTGGCTCAATGGAAGCGATGAGGCGCCGCCTGCGGACGTGGAACGAGCCTACAACAACGTGCTCCAAGCGGAGCATTGGCCGAATCCGTATATTTCTGCCGCATCAGAAAAACAGACGATCGTCTCAGGTCTTTCAGGAACGAAGATGACTGGCCCGTACGATTATGTCCCTCCTTCTTATTGGCTGGAAGACAAGGACAACGGAGGCGCCTACGGATTCAATTCAGAAACGAGTCCCGGCCCTGCTCCTGTCGTCGAAGAAAGCCTGCGAAAAATGATGCCTGCCGGCCAAATTTGGCCGCCGAGTCAGTATTGGAGCTTCCACGCAGCCTCAGGACGGTTTCAAAATCTGGCGGCATTTGACGATGCAATGAAGCAGATGTACGGCGCTCCAAAAGGTCTGGACGATTATGAGAGAAAAGCGCAGGCGATGACCTACGAAGGCGAGCGCGCCATGTTTGAGGCCTACGCGCGCAACAAGTACGAATCGACGGGTGTGATCCAGTGGATGCTGAACAATGCGTGGCCGTCGCTGTACTGGCATCTCTATGATTATTATTTGCAGCCGGCTGGCGGTTATTTCGGCGCGAAAAAAGCAAATGAGTTGGTGCACGTTCAATATTCCTACGACGATCGCAGCGTGGTCGTGGTGAATAGCCTGTACAGACCGTTGCCGCAGCTGAAAGTGACCGCGCAAGTCTTCGATTGGAACTTGAAGCTGATTTTTTCTCGCAGCGCGGAAGCAAATGTAGGCTCGGACAGCAGCGCTAGAATATTCAAAATTCCTCAGTTTCCGGCGGCCACCCAGCCAGCGGTATATTTTGTGAAATTAACGCTACGCGATTCCGGAGAAAAATTGTTGAGTTCGAATTTTTACTGGCTATCGAGCAAACCGGCGCAATTCAACTGGTTCTGGACCACATACGAACGAACGGAACTTTTTTCGTATGCCGATCTGACCGAGCTCGAGGATCTCCCGCGCGTCAAACTGAGCGTGA
>JASHRL010000129.1 GCA_030037355.1 Candidatus Acidiferrales bacterium
GATCGCTCGAGTTTTTCCAGCCGTTCTGGCAGTTCCATCCTGCGTGCATGCTCGGCGATCAGGAGACCGCTGGGCGCGAGCAGATGCGAGTCGTCGATGAACTCCAGCACGCGAAGATAATCAGTTGGTTGCGCGTAGGGCGGGTCGAGAAATATGAAGTCCGCGAGAACTTTTCGCGCGGCGAGTTGTTCGAGCCCCCGGATGGCATCGACGGAAAGGACGGCAACTCCTGCAACGACTTGCAGCGACTTCAAATTTTCGCGGATCAGTTTCACCGCAGCTGGATTTCTTTCGACGAAAATCACTTGCTCCGCGCTGCGGCTTACAGCTTCGATGCCAATTGCTCCAGTTCCGGCGAATACATCGACGAAGAGTGAGCCTTCTACGGTTGATCCCAAGATGTTGAACAGCGTTTCGCGGAGGCGGTCACTCGTGGGCCGCAGCGCTATCCCGCGCAGCGAGCGCAACCTGCGGCTTTTGAATTTTCCCGCAATGACGCGCATTTCTTATCCTACCGAGGCCAACCGAAAGCGCTTCTCCCACGAGGGGCCGAGGAATCCTTTAAGGCGTTCCAGTTCCGCGGCGCGCGAGGAAGATTCGACAAGCGCAAAGGCTTCGCCTCGCGCCAAGTCAAGCAGCTTATGGTCGCGCAGAGGATGTGCGACATGAAAGCCAATGTCGCCATGTTGCCGAGTACCGAAAAACTGGCCCGGGCCGCGCAATTTCAAATCTTGCTCGGCAATCTGGAAACCATCCGTCGTGGCAACCATCGTTTCCAGCCGCTGGCGCGCTTCGTCAGCGATGTTCTTCGGCGCAACAAGGATGCAATAAGATTTTGCTGCGCCGCGTCCGATGCGCCCGCGAAGCTGATGCAGTTGTGCGAGGCCAAAGCGATCGGCATGCTCGATCACCATGACCGTGGCGTTGCGCACGTCCACGCCAACTTCGACGACCGTGGTCGCAACCAAGATTTGCAGTTCGTCGCGGCGGAATCGCTCCATGACGTCATCTTTTTCTTCGCTGCGAAGCCGGCCGTGCAGCAGTCCTACTTTCCATTTTGAAAATGCGCCCCGTGAAAGCCGCTCGTATTCCGCCGTCGCCGCCTTGAGCTCCTGCTTCGATTCTTCCACAACCGGATAGATGATGTAGGCCTGGCGTCCGGCGGCCACTTCGCGGCGCACAAATTCCCAGACACCTGCGAGTTGCTCCTGGGAGCTCCATCGCGTCGAGACGGGGGTACGTCCGGGCGGCATTTCGTCGATGATGGACAGATCGAGATCTCCGTAGATCGTTAAGGCCAGAGTCCGCGGAATGGGCGTCGCAGTCATGACGAGAGTGTGCGGCGCCGCGCCCTTTTCTGTGAGCCGTTTGCGTTGCAGCACGCCGAAGCGATGTTGCTCGTCGATGATGACCAGCCCCAATTTTGTGAACTCCACGGGGTCTTCGATCAGGGCATGTGTGCCGACGATAAACTGCGCTTTTCCGGACGCGATACGTTCGAGCGCTTCAGATTTCTCGCGGGGCCTCATTCCGCTGACCAGGAGTTCGACGGAATATCCTGCGGCAGCGAAGACGCGCCGCGCGGATAAATAGTGCTGGACGGCCAAAATTTCCGTCGGCGCCATCAACGCAACTTGATATCCGTTCTCGATCACGATTGTTGCCGCTTCAAGTGCGACAATGGTTTTTCCGCTTCCCACATCTCCCTCGAGCAAGCGGTTCATCGGCGTAGGCTTTTCAAGGTCGGTGGCGATCTCCGAAAGCACGCGTTTCTGCGCCCCCGTGGGCTTGAACGGAAGGATGCGCTTCAGGGCTTCGCGTATGTGTTCTTCGCGAACGAGCATCGGAATGCCGGCCTGCCGCTGCTCTTGCTGGCGGCGAATCGCCAACCCCAGCTGATACAAGAAAAATTCCTCGAAGATCATGCGCGCCTGGGCTGGGCCGCGGAATTCATTGAGCGCGTCGATATCCGAGTCGTGCGGAGGAAAATGAACCGCGAGAAGCGCTTCGCGGCGCGAAGGGAAGGCGTAGCGGCGCAGCATTTCGGACGAAAGAGGATCGGGAATTTCTCCTGTGAAATCCTGCAGCACGCGATAGATCACACGGCGGAGCATGCGCGAAGTGATAGGGCCGATGGCTTCGTAAATGGGGACAATGCGTCCCACTTCCGTTGAGTCGGTCGGCTCATCCCCGGAATGAAGCAGTTCGAACTCCGGATTGATCATTTCCATCCACATGGGCCGGTTGGGATCCATTGTGACTTTGCCATGAAGAACGAGGGTTTGGCCTGGCTTTAGCCTTCCCTCGAGATATGTCCCGTGGAAGAAACGCGCAGTCAGGCTGCCGCTCGCATCTTTCGCGCGCAGATAAAACATGGCATTGCGGCGGCGCGCGAAGCGAACCAAACTTCCGCTCTCGATTTCGACCTTGGCTGTTGCGATTTGTCCCGGGATGAGCTCGGCGATGGGCGTGAAACGAATGCGGTCTTCGTAACGAAACGGCAAATAGGAGAGCAGGTCACCAACACTGGTGATGCCGCGCTCGGCGAGGATGGCGGTCCGCTGCGGCCCCAGGCCTTTCAGATTGGCCACAGCCGTTTTGAGATCGAAGGTCATTCGCACGCTGGGGACAAATTTAGTGCGTTCGTGGATTCTTGCATCGCCGGAATGTAGCGGCCTTCCGTATCGCATAGTATTTTACTAGGAGCGTGCGCCCGTCCTATATTTATTCATCGCCAAGCATCTTGCGGGGCGACCGCGAGGAGAGAAAGTGGCGCGCTTTCTGGGAACGGAGCTGCGGCGGTGGCTTGAATATTTGGCAGCGATTGTCATCGGCAACGCCATTTATTTTCTTTCGCTCTTCGCATATCTGCCTGCGGATTTGCGCCATCAGACCTACAAGGTTGATCTGGGCACGGTGTTGGACTTCGTTATCTGCGTGGCCGTGTACGGCTTGATTCGCCTCGGGGAGCGCATTTCGCGCTAGCATCGTACCCCATATTTGTGCTCACCTTAGGCGGTGACCGCCGTCCAATTGGATGTAGGGACGACAAAGTGGTCAAGTCAGCTGACTCGCCAAGAAACGAGTATGACGGCCGAGCCCTACGACAGGCAAGTCGCACTCGGCTATGGCTATGAATTCGATGGGGATGGGTGTGGCGCTCGAAGGAGCCGCGGGACACCGAGCGGTGCAAAAAGCGGACGAACAGGTCCTGGTCCGTCAAGCTCAAGCGGGCAACCGGCCGGCTTTTGAGGAATTAGTCCGCCGCTACGACCGTGAGGTTCTTCGTCTAGCTTACGGTTTGGTTCGCGGCAACGAAGACGCCCGCGATATTTATCAGGAAGTGTTTCTTCGCGCCTATCGGAACCTCGCGCGGTTTCGGTTCGAATGCAGCTTCTACACGTGGATTTACCGGATTGCGACGAATG
>JASHRL010000130.1 GCA_030037355.1 Candidatus Acidiferrales bacterium
CGACGTAGAGATTGAGACCGTTGAGAACGCTCATGACGGAAACGAGCGTGGTGACGGCGAGAATAACGCCCAAAAGCGTCAGGAAGCTTCGCAGTTTGTGGGCGCGCAGAGTATCAAACGCGAGGTTGGTCGCCTCACGCAGAGATATCGCCGCCTGACGCCAGCCGAGCTTCAGTTTTGTGTTGTCCGGCATCCAAACCATTATAACGTTTCAGGGAGGGCAAAAGTTCGGCCGACTGGCGGATTTATTTGAGACCGTGACACTCTGGCTATCAGGCGAGTAGGGCGCAGATTCACACAACCTGAAATGTGGATACAATGGCTTTGACCGGAGAGACTGAAGACTACCGGAAAAACAGCGACAGAACCCTCTTCCGCCCAAATTTGACGTAAGACGCTCATATAAGGACGCCAAGAAACGAATCGATGGGACGCTTGCCCCAATATCCGCTCGTGCTATGCGCAACTGCTCTTACGGTGTGCGCTTTAGCCGCGGCGCAGCCGAAGCCTCGTGCGCACGACACCCTCGGGGCGAGTGGACAATCGGCGGACGCTCCCGATCAAACGCCGCTCTCGGACGAGCAGCTCCGCGACCTTCTCGCGCAGACTGGGCGCAACCAACACCACGATGACGAGACGCTGGATACGTTCGAGCGAATTGAGCATGTCGTCGAGCGCAACGGCGGCCCCAATGGCCCGATTGCGAGCGACAAGACGTTTCGTGTGGTGCCGACGGGCAGCGGCCATCTCAGCCTGCTCATCCGTGATAACGGCCAACCCGTGGCAGCGGACGTCTATCGGCGTCAATTGAATGATTGGGAGGATATCCTCGAAATTGCGATCCACGCAGACGACCCTCGAGAGATAGCTGTCGTCGCCAAACAGCAACGCAGATGGAAGGATCGTGCAAAGTTCATCGACGCGGTTCCCGGCGCGTTTGTCATCCGCTGGCAGGGCCGCGAAGTTCGCGACGGCCGCATTCTCGAAAGATTACAGTTCGAGCCGAATCCCAACTACCAGCTGCACGGAGATTCAATCGATTGGCTGGTCCATGCGCGCGCGACGGTCTGGATCGACGCGCAGGCTGCACAGATCACGCGCGTGGACGCCTACATAATTCGCGATATCTCCATCGGCGGCGGAATTCTGGGCAAGGTCTACCACGGATCGCACTTTGTGATGGATCAGGCTCCGGCCGCAGGGGACATCTGGGAGCCCACGCATTTCCAGTACGACATCACCGGACGAAAATTCCTCTTTTCCTCTGAACTACATCGAGTAACGACTCTCGGGCAGTATATGCACATTGGAGCACCGGACAAGGCTCTCGCCGTAGTGCGCGCAGATCTGGCGCACTGTTGCGAGATTCCGGCGGATCCCTGAAGTCGCTGGCTGTTAGAACTCACTTCGCGAATTTCTTGCGCACTTCGCCGTAAACCGTCGCGAAAAAGCCCGGCGGATTTTCCTCAGCGAAAGCCTCTTCCGGATCGTAGTTTTCCAGGCCGCGGATGATTTCGTTCGACGGCAGATGGCGGAGCAGATATACGTACGGCCGTTCGTTCGCTGCGGCGGCTTGCTCCTCGCCGTGCACTTGAAAAAACTCCCCCTGGTAACGAATGGTCAGCGGATACTTCCAATTCTGCTTTGGCCGGCAGGAAGAAATCTTCAAGTCCCAGTTTCCCTGGCCGCGCGTGACTTCATCTTTGACGCGATGTTGCGCGCTCCACTCACCATACTTGGCGACGCGCATGGCGCGATCGACGAGCCGCAACGGCAATGTACCAGCGGTTTCGAAATTGGCACGAGCGTTGAGGGTTCGCAGAATTCCTTCGATCGAGAGATACCAGAGAATCCAAGTCAGTGGATGCAACGAGATGATGACAAAAGTGAGCGAGCCGGTTATGCCCGTATCGGCGCCCAGATCGGGATGCGCCATCAGGGATGCGTGGATCGCTTGACGAGCCCAGTGGCCTGCAGCGTAGTAGTACCAGAAGATGTAAGCCGCGAGCGCGAGAATGGTCTGGACAAGGCCAGAGATGACCGCAGCACGATGCCAATCGATGGAATCAGCATCTTGCAAGCTGCGGCGCCAATCAGGCGGCAGGAGAACCAAGATCGGCGCGGGGAGTTTGGTACGCACAGGTTCCTCGGCTCAAAGTTAGGAGCATTGCGGCGTTCCGGCAAGCGCCGCTTTGCCATTGGCAACGAAAATGGCAATCACTGGGCGCTAGTACATCCGGCAGTGAGTCGCAGGTGGATTAGCTGGTTTGAACCAAGCTGCACTCTTTACTGCATCTCGATAGGAGAGTAGGCTAGCCGCCATATTCCTTCGGATCGTCCGGCCTCGAGGAGGCGTTATGTACGCGCGTCTTACCCAATACCACGTCGTCCCTGAAAAACTTAGCAATTTTCAAGCTTCATTTCAGGCGGCCGTATCGCATGCGCGCGAACAGCGAGGCTATCGCGCACTCATCGCACTGCGCGGCGACGCCAGCGCAACGTCGGTCGAAATTCGCGTTATCTCCATCTGGAACTCGATCGAAGACCTTCAGGCAGTCGAGCAGAATTTCTATTTCTATCAAGCGCTGGCGAAGGTGATGGCTTCCTCGAAGGGATTTCCGCTGATTGAAGGACAAGAAGTTCTCGCCGCGGATTTTGGAGGCCAACCTGCCGCGCGCGACGATCGCAGCCTCTCCGCCGAAGAAACGCAATTCTGACGGGTTCGCGCACGCGCCTGTGCGCTCCTTGACCATCCCGTGCGCGGCCAGTAAGCTAGACGTTTCCTGAGAAGGCGGCGAGGGACATGGGCGAAGTGTCCGTTTGCTGCCGCGAACGGATCATGGATTGACGATGGCAACCTTACAAATCACGCTGCCGGACGGAGCGAAACGCGAAGTTCCGAGCGGCACTACACCAGCGGAAATCGCGCGTCAAATCTCGCCGCGTCTGGAAAAAGATGCGCTCGTGGCGCGCGTCGACGGGCAGTTGTGGGATTTGTCGCGTCCGCTTGAGGAGAGTACTTCGCTGGCAATTCTTACTCCCAGGGACCCGGAAGCGATTCAAGTGCTGCGCCATTCTGCGGCACATCTGCTGGCTGCCGCCGTGATCGAACTTTTCCCCGACGTGAAACTGGGCATCGGGCCGCCCATCGACAACGGCTTCTTTTACGAATTTCTGCGCAGTGAGCCGTTCACGCCTGAGGATCTCGAACGCATCGAGAAAAAAATGCACGAGCTTGCGGCGAAGGACATTCCCAATGAACGCAAGCTGCTCCCGAAGCCCGAAGCGCTGAAGCTCTATCGCGAGTCAAAGCAGGAGTTCAAATGTGAACTCGTAGAGGAAAAGGCGATCGAGCCGATGGTGTCGTTTTACACGACTGGAAAATTCATCGACTTCTGCCGCGGGCCGCATATTCCCTCGACGGGGCGCATCAAGGCGTTCAAGTTGATGAATGTTGCCGGAGCTTACTGGAAGGGGCACGAAGGCAATCCGCAGATGCAGCGGATTTACGCGGCGTGCTTTTACACGCAAGCGGAGCTGGACGAATACCTGCATAAGCTCGAAGAAGCCAAGCGGCGCGACCATCGCAAGCTCGGGGCTGAGCTCGATTTGTTCAGCATCCAGGAAGAAGCCGGACCAGGACTGATTTTCTGGCACCCGAAGGGCGGGCTGATCCGCACGATCGTCGAGGATTGGCTGCGCGCGGAGCTGTTGCGTCGTGGCTACGACTTGGTTTTTACTCCACACGTGATGCGTCTCGATCTGTGGAAGACGAGCGGGCACACCGGCTTCTATCAGCAGAGCATGTTCAGCCCGATTGAAATCGAAAAGGCCGATTATCAGATCAAGCCGATGAATTGCCCGGGCCATATTCTGATTTACAAATCGCATCTGCGCAGTTATCGCGAACTGCCGCTGCGATTTGCCGAATTGGGCACCGTTTATCGCTACGAGCGCACCGGCGTGCTGCATGGCCTGCTTCGTGTGCGCGGCTTTACACAAGATGACTCGCACATTTTCTGCCGACCGGATCAGATCGAATCCGAAGTGGAAGGTTGCTTGGATTTTGCGTTTGCAGTGATGAGAACTTTCGGCTTCGATCGCTATGAAGTCGAGCTCTCAGACTGGGACGCATCGCATCCGGAAAATTACGCAGGCAAGGCCGAGGATTGGAATCGCGCCACGGCTGCGCTTTCGGACACTCTCAGCCGCATGAAGATCCCGTTCAAGCACATCCCCGGCGAAGCCGCCTTCTATGGCCCGAAAATCGACGTGAAGCTGATTGATGCCATCGGACGCCCGTGGCAGCTCACAACCGTGCAATTCGACTTCAATTTGCCGGCGCGATTCGCGCTCGAGTACGTCGGAGAAGATGGCGCGCGGCATCAACCGCTGATGGTGCACCGTGCGTTGCTTGGTTCGGTCGAGCGGTTCTTCGGGATTCTTATTGAGCACTACGCCGGCGCATTTCCCGTGTGGCTCGCGCCCGTGCAGGTGAGTGTCCTGCCGATCAGTGGAAAATTTTCTGAGTATGCGAAGTCGGTCGAGGAAAAATTGCGCAGCGCGGGAATCCGCGTGCACCTCGATGATCGCAACGAAAAGCTGCAAGCGAAAATCCGCGACGCGCAACTGCAGAAAATCCCGTATATGTTGATTGTTGGGGGCAAGGAAGCAGAATCCGCCTCGGTTTCCGTGCGGCACCGCTCGAAAGGGGACTTGGGGCCGCAGCCGCTTGAGCAGTTCGCCGCCGCGCTACGGAGCGAAATCGAAAGCAAGGCCACAAGCTGATTTCGTTCTTCGTAACTCTGTGGAATCTCTATGCGAGACAATATTCAGATCCGCCGTGCAGAAATCGCGGACATTCCCGCGTTGACCGCTCTGATTGATCTCTCCGTGCGCCGTTTGCAGGCGCAAGACTACACGGCTGCTCAAATTGAAGGCGCATTGAACAGCGTTTATGGCGTGGATACGCAGCTCATCGCGGATGGAACGTATTTCGTGGCGGAAGCCAGGTCTGCCGATGGATCGAACCCGATCCTCGCCGGCTGCGGTGGCTGGAGCAAACGCAAAACGCTCTATGGCTCAGATCACTGTGCCGGACGCGAGGACTCATTGCTCGATCCGCAGCGCGATGCGGCGAAGATTCGCGCCTTCTTCGTACATCCCGATTGGGCGCGTCGAGGCATCGGCTCGCTGATTCTGGACGCGTGTGAGGCAGCCGCGCGTCAAGCCAGCTTTACGCACCTCGAGATGGGAGCCACGCTGACGGGCGTGCCGTTCTATCGATCGAAAGGCTATAAGGAGCTGGAGCACTTCAGCGCGCCGCTGCCCGGCGGTGAGTCGCTGCCTATCGTTCGCATGGCCAAGTGAACCGCCGATGGTGTCTCAGTTTGACTTCGCGTCTCGACCTGAAAAAGAATTAGCTGGTCTATGATCTTTTGGGCGGTAAGGCTTCACGGCTTCGACTTTCGAGGTGTTACCCATGGTTGCCCAAAATTGGATGGCTCGAGCCGTTGCTGCCTCGGTCGTCGCTTTAGCGCTCACAACGGTCGGTGCGGCCCAATCCAGCACATGGTCGGTGATTTCGAACATTGACCTGTCGACGCCCTTCTCTACACGCGAAGCTTGGCACTTCATCGCCACCCAGGGACCGCGTGTTGCCGGGGATGATACTGCGTCTGGCAGCGAAGAGCCTGGGCGGATCCAGCTTTGCTTGCGCGCGAGCCTTTCGGCGCCCTGCGATCCTCAGCTCCTGAACGCTCTGCGTGTCGCCTCCAGCGCCAATGACTTCTTTACGCAGCCGCATTACCTCAACGCCGTCAGGATCGTTTATCCTCGCGGAAGCGCCGACCAACCTGTCCTGTTCGTCCAGACGGCTAGCATGTATAGCGGCGACAGCGATCAGATTATATTGACGCAGGTGCTCGCTTATGACGATTCTCAGAGTCGATTTCTGCGCATCTACCAATACACCACAGGGAGAAACATGAATGAGGAGGTCCGCTATATCGGTTCTGGCAGACTGAAGGGCGACATCATCTCGGTCGATCCGACGGAAAATGCGCCTTACGCCTATTGGGTGACCGTGAACGCCCTTACGCCACAATATACCTACAAAACAACGCTCCATTATCGAAGTGCGACACATTACGGCGACAACAACCGTCTCGCTGTGATCGACTCAGAGATGCCCAATATCGAGCAGCGCTTGGGTTATTGGAAGCCCGGCATGGCGCTGCCGCTTCCATCCGGCGGTTGCCTAAGACCGCGCTTAATCCGCATGGAACTGTGGTGCAACTAGGGAATCGCCCACAACTTGGGCATGACTTCCGTCTGGCCCCCTAAACGCGAAATCCGAGCTGAGACACTACCGAATCTCCTGGTGCTTGCCGGACACGGCTCCTGCCGTGCTATACTTCTTGGCCTGTCCCCTTGATATGCCTTTCTGTGCGGAAGTGGGGCAGCAAGCACAATCGGAGGTGGGTTTATCGCCGAACGTGGTGGCATCAGCGGTCCGCGGGTGAATGAACGTATCCGCGCGCGCGAATTGCGCGTGATCGATGAGCAAGGCAATCAGCTTGGCGTTATGACGTACTTTGACGCCATGAAAGCGGCGCGCGACGCGGGCCTGGATTTAGTTGAGATTTCGCCCAATGCCGTGCCGCCGGTGTGCAAGATCACCGATTTCGGCAAATATCTGTACGAGCAAAATAAGAAAGCGCACGAAACGCGCAAGCACCAGAAGGGCACACAAATCAAGGAAGTGAAGTTTCGCCCTTCCACTGCGGAACACGATTTTCAGGTACGCAAGAATCAGATTATCGAATTTCTGGGCAAGGGCTACAAAGTCAAGGCCATGGTCTTCCATCGCGGGCGCGAAATGGCGCACCAGGATGTGGGACGCGCGAAAATGACTCGCCTGCTGAAGGAAGTCGAAGATCATGCGCTGGTGGAATTCGGGCCGCGCATGGAAGCGAATATTCTGCTGGCGCTTCTGGCGCCGAAGAAGGGCGCTGTAGCGTCTCGCCCAGCGCTGGCGGCGGGCCAAGCGTAAAGTCGGGAAGGATTCGGGATTCAGCGAGGGGATTGTGCCAAGAAAACCAAGAGCGAAGATCAAGCTGAAGACGCATCGCGGCGCGGCCAAGCGATTTAAGATCACGTCGACCGGCAAAGTGATGCGCATGCATTCCGGCAAGCGGCATCTGCTCGGGACCAAGAAACCGAAGCGAATGCGGCGGCTCAAGAAGCAGATTCAGGTCACGCCGGGCGACGCCGCGAAAGTGCACCGTCAGTTGCCGTACGGCTAGAGCCTCGGCTGCGAATTTTGTTTGTAAGATAGATTTTCTTCTGCGCCAGGCAGCGCGTCACGGGTGCCTGCCGGCCAGTTGCTCCGCAAGACGGAGCGAATCGTCAGCAAGCAATACCTTCGAGACAAACCCGTTGCGTGACGCGGCCGTCCGCCGCGCGCGCGGCCTGCTTGTCTCGGTGTATCTCCCGTGAGTTTGATTCCGATTCGAGCGCCACAAGGCGCGCGAGTTCTATAAATTCGTCCTTAAGGAGCCTTGACTTATGGCAAGAGTGAAACGCGGAACCAAACGCCGGGCGCGGCGCAAGAAGATTCTGAAGCACACCAAGGGATTTTTCCTGACCAAGAGCAAGCTCTATCGCTCGGCGCGCGAAGCGATGAATCGCTCGCTGCGCTATTCCTACCGCGACCGCCGCGCGCGCAAGCGCGACTACCGCACGCTGTGGATTCAGCGTATCGGCGCGGCTGCGCGCAACAACGGCATTTCGTACAGCCAGTTCATGCACGGGTTGAAGAGCGCGGGCGTGGAGCTTGACCGCAAGATTCTGGCGGACATGGCGGTGAACGACGCAGCTGCATTTACGGCGCTGGTCGCGCAGGCAAAAGAACATCTCGCCGCACGGCCAGCTCCCGCTTCGGCTTAAGTCGCGATTTGATTTTGCTTGGGGCGCAAGGCGAGCGCCTTTCCCAATATGTCTGACGCTCTCGAAAAAACGAATCTCACATTCGACGCGCTCGGCGTGTCTTCCGAGACCGATGTCTCGGCCCTCTTCGACGCATTGTTGCGCAGCGCCGAGGAAGAAATGGCCAGTGCGAAGATGGGCGAGGAATTGGAATCGTTTCGGGTGCGCTGGCTGGGGCGAAACAACAGCGTCAAGTCACGCGTGCAAGAAAATTGGCTGAAGCGCGCGGCTCCAGACGCGAAGAAGTGGGTCGGAGCGAGCTTCAACGCTTGCTTCCGCAAATTGGAAGAGGATTTCGCTGTGCACAAAGTCAAGCCCGCCGTGACGGGAACATCCGACTGCATGGATCTTTCCCTTCCCGGCGTCGTACGACCTATTGGCACGCGGCATCTGATTCGCCAAACCTACGATGAGATCGAACGCATTTTTCTTTCGCTCGGCTACACGGTGGTCGAAGGGCCGGAAATCGAGACGCCGTATTACAACTTCGAAGCGCTGAACATTCCCGAGCATCATCCCGCACGCGACAATATGGACACGTTTTACCTCGAGAGCGCGCCCGGCTATCTTCTGCGTACCCACACTTCGCCGATGCAAATTCGCACGATGGAAAAGCAGAAGCCGCCTGTGCGCATCGTCGTGCCGGGAAAAGTCTACCGGCGCGACAATCCCGATGCGACCCACTCCTTCATGTTCCATCAGCTCGAAGGCCTGGCCGTTGACGAAGACATCACGTTTTGCGATTTCAAAGGCACGATCGAATACTTCGTGCGCGAGTTTTTCGGCGCTTCGACGAAGACGCGCTTCCGGCCGAGCTATTTCCCGTTCACCGAACCTTCGGCGGAATTCGACGCGTCGTGCGTTTTTTGTGGCGGGAAAGGATGCCGGACGTGCAAGCAGTCGGGCTGGATCGAACTGTTCGGCGCAGGAATGGTGAACCCGGCTGTCTACGGTTTCGTCGGCTACGATGCAAAAAAACTGAACGGCTTCGCGTTTGGAATCGGCGTGGACCGGCTGGCGATGCTGAAATATGGCCTGGGCGATATCCAAGTCCTTTTTCAAAACGACGCGCGCTTCTTGCGCCAGTTTCCATAGACACAGACCATGAAAGCTCTCTACAACTGGCTGAAAGAGTTCGCCGACTTCACGGCCGCACCGGCGGAATTGCGCTCGCGCCTGTCGATGGCCGGCGTTTCCGTGGATTCGATTGAGGAGACGGCAGCTGGCCCGGTGCTCGATGCGGAGATCACCATCAACCGTGGCGATCTGCTCAGCCATGCCGGCATCGCGCGCGAAATCGCGGCGCTCTATCGTCTAAAACTGAAAAAAATCCAGCCGAATTTCAAGGAAAACGCAGAACCGGCGGCGAAAGCGCCGCGCGTCGAAATCGAATGTCCGGATCTTTGCGGACGCTACACGGCGCGCATTGTTCGCGGCATAAAGATTCAGCCGTCGCCGGACTGGCTGCGCCAGCGGCTGGAGGCGCTCGGACAGTCGTCGATCAATAACGTAGTAGACGCGACGAATTACGTCATGCTGGAGCTTGGCCAGCCGCTGCATGCATTCGATTACGACAAGCTCGCCGAGCAGCGCATCGTCGTGCGGCGCGCGCGAGCCGGTGAGACGATGCGCACGCTCGATGGAATGGAGCGCAGGCTCTCGAAGGATATGTGCCTGATTTGCGACGCGCGAACACCCGTGGCCATCGGCGGAGTGATGGGCGGAGCGGACAGCGAAATCAGTTTCAGCACGAAGAACCTCCTGATCGAGTCGGCGTGGTTCGATCCGATTTCGGTCCGCCGCACGTCGAAAGCGCTTGGTCTGCGCACGGAAGCGTCGCTGCGGTTTGAACGCGGCGTGGACCCGCAACTGGCGGAGTTCGCATCGCGGCGCGCGGCCGAACTGATTCAACAGCTTGCCGGAGGCGAAGTGCTGGCCGGCGTCGTGGATGTGCATCCGCATCGCGAGGAGCAGCGGAAAATCGAACTGTCGCGGCAGGAACTGCTGCGCGTGATGGGCGCTGACGTTCCGGACCGCGCAATCGAAGAAATTCTCGGCGCTCTCGGTTTCAATCTGGCGCGCGTGGACTCCAACCGCGGGAGTGCTGAATCGCTTGTCGCGCGATGGGAATGCGAGTCGCCTTCGTGGCGCCGGGACGTGACGCAGCAGATTGACCTCATCGAAGAGATCGCGCGACACTACGGCTACGATAAATTTCCTCCGCGGCTGCCTCCGGCGAAGCAGCCCGCCGCGCACCGGCCGAATGCGCTTGAGGAAGATCGATTGCGTGAACGGCTGGTCGCGCTGGGCTATGAGGAAATTCTGGCCATTCCGTTCGTCGATCCCGAGCGCGATTCGCTTTTTCGCGCCGACGGAATCAGCCCCGTCGTCATTGCGAACCCCTTGTCGGAAGATGCATCAGTGATGCGCGCTTCGGGCGCAACGAGCATGGTCGCCGCCATTGAATGGAATTTGAATCACGACCAGCGCAATCTGCGGCTCTTCGAGATCGGCAAGAAATACGAAGCGCGCAACGGGAAGCCAGTCGAAACGCGCGTGCTCACGCTGGGTGCAACAGGATTGGCTCGCGAACAATCGATTTACGAAGCGGCGCGCGAATTTTCTTTCGCAGACTTCAAAGGCGATATCGACCAAGTGCTTGCCATTGCAGGCGGCGGGAAATGGAAAAACGGCGGTCCGGAGTGGCTCGCGACCGCCTGCGCCGGCGAACTTTCCCTGGCGAAAGGCGGCGAGTCCGTTGGCGCAGCGGGGCAGCTGGCGCGCGAGATCGCCCAGCGATTCAAGATCCGTCAGGATGTTTT
>JASHRL010000131.1 GCA_030037355.1 Candidatus Acidiferrales bacterium
CGACGTCCCGGTCGGACGCGGACATGTCGTTTTGTTCGCAATCAATCCGATGTGGCGGCAAATCACGCAAGGAAGCTTCATGCTGCTTCTGAATGCGGCGATGAACTACGACCACCTGAGCGATGCCACAGCATCACAATGACGCAGAAATGATGAAAATCGAGAGGGGCAATCGGGCGGCGGAAATCGAGCCGCCCAATTGGCTTTAGTAACACGCGGCGCTTCTACCGCTCGTCCACTTTTCTTCCCGCGTTCAAATTGTCGAAATTGAGGATCGTATTCAGCACCAGCGAATAATTTCCCCAGGTTTCGCCGCGGTAAATCGGATTATTCGAGAACAGCACGACGTGGCCGGACTGCATGGGCACATCGATGACGCTCGCGTGCTGCGCGATATCCTCTCCGCCTTCAACGAGACCGGAAACCAGAAGGCTGCGGCTATCGGCATAACGGAAGATCACGCGCGGGCGATATTGCGGCGGAATCAGGCCGATGTTGTTGCGCGTCTCCTCTGGTGTTACCGGCCCCGCCTGCCACGGCTCGACGACTGGTTCCTGAGGGGCAGCTTCGTTTTTGCGTCCGACGACGAAATCCGGATCGTCGAGCGTTCCGCGGCCGGTTGCGCGTCCATTGATTTCAGGGCCGAGCCGACGGAACCCGCCACGACCCTGAACATTGCTCACGTCGAATACCGGCCCGTTATAACAGTAAACGGAAAGCTCGTTGCCGTAGCCGTAAGCGATCGGACTGGCCGGATCAACGATTTCCGTGCGCACAACACTCCCGATAATACGTTCGCGTGGTGCGCGGCCGATGGAAACGCCATGCGTGAGTCCCAGGGCTACAGCGAGATTGGCCGTGTCCATCACCGTGACGAGCACGCCGCCGTGATTGACGAAATCCTGCAAATGCGCGACGCCGTCCCAGCCGAGCTCCGGACGCGTATCGTCGGTGGAATCGAGTTTGCCGATGTTCGGCGTGAGTTCCGTAGTTTTCCACGGGAGCGGATTCCCCCACGCCGTTGGCAGTCCGTTGATGATCAGATCCGGGCTCACCGCACGCCCTACTGGAGGAAAGAGGATCACGTCGTATTTGGAGTTGAGTTCGGCATCCTTCGCGACGGTTTGCGTGCTGATGTAGTCATACGGAACGTGCATGAAATCCAGCGCCTGCCGCCACCAGCCCTCGGTCTGCGTGCTGAGCCAAGTGTGGAGGACGGCGACCCGGGCGGCGCGCACAGGATGTGTTTTCACCGATGGCGCGGCGCTCAAAGCGTACGCCTGCAAACCCAAATCCGAGACGGCCTTCTGCAGCGCGGCGCTGTCCACGCCTTGAATCAGGAACGTGCCACGATTAAAATCATGTCCGTCGGCTGAGAAAGAATCCTCAGCGGCTTCTATTTGAGCGTCTTTTAACTGGTAACGCAGAGTTGCGAGCGCAGTATCTGCATTGTCGTTGATAGCAAAGACTGTTCCCGCACCCGAAATGCCGTTCGGCGGAACGATTTGGGTGACACGCTCCATCGGTACGGAGAGAACGCTTGAATCGGTGACCCGCGCGACTTTGACGTCAAACAATTCGCCGAAGGTCCAGCCCGTGTCGTCATAGGGAGTTTTCTGCGGGTCGTCCGGACTCCAATATTGATAATCGAGCAAAGAATCGGCGATGCGGGAATAGGGTTGATCCATGCGGATGATGTAGCTGCCCGCCGGAAAGCTCATCGTCGTGGTTTGCGGAGCCGAATTATCCGCACCGGATTGGGGCGCGCCAGGGCGGGCGTGAGCGCGAGAAGTTTTCGCCAACAGCGTCACCGTGAAAGCTGCCGTGGCGCGTGAGATTTCGCAATGCTGCAATTGAAGAACGCGCAGCAGTTCGGCCTGTGCTCCGGTACGCGGGTCATTCGCCGGCAAAACATAAGCTGCGGGGCCTTCTTCTTCCGGTTTCTGGACTGAACGCTTCGCCTTCAAGTAGAAATTCTTCAAAAACATCTGTCGGTTTTCGGAGAAGAAGTGCAACGAGGTTAGCAATCCGGTCTCTTCGTAATTGTTGTTGTCGCGCTGCGACCACATGACCGTGGGTAGCGGAGGATTCTGCCGCCACCAGGTGCGCGAATATTCATCCGGGCCAAGCGTGCGCTGCTCTGTGTCGGCCCCACCATTGCCGAATGTCTCGTAAAGACGGCTGATGCCATTATGTAGCGCGGCGAAGAACATCAGATAGCCTGGCGACCAGGTGTCGAATTCGCCGTGCGTGAAAACGCCGGGCATGCCAAATTTAGTCATGTCCTGCACGTTGCGCCAGCCGAGGATTTCCCACTCATTGGTAAGGATCGGATCAACCCAGGCGTTGAATGGACCGTCGCCGGCGGTATTGTCGTAAAGATAGGGAACTGATTCGTGAAGGTCATGCAGAACCTGCGCGTCCCAGCCCACGAAGGTATTGAGCACGTTCTGGCTGAGTTTGAGCGTCATACCCATGGCGTCGCGATTGTTGTCGTGTGCGACGTAGTGGCCCCAGTACATCAGAGGCGGATAGTTTTCCTGCAAATGCGCGCGATGCCAGCGGTAGAGATCCACCATGCGGTCACGGCCATCGACTTCAACAATAGGGGTTATCAGCGTGATGACGTGGTCGCGGATTTCCTGAATATATGGACTATCGTCGACAGCCAGCCGATAGGCCAGTTCCATCAGCGCCGTTGGCGCGCCTGTTTCCGTCGAGTGAATCGTACCCGTGATGTAGTAAACCGGAACGGACTCGTCGACGAGCTTGTCCGCAGTGGCGTCATCCGAATGAATCGTACGCGGGTCGGCGAGCTGCGCAAGCCGCGCACGATTTTCTTCCAGATGCTGCATGTTTGCTTCGGACGTCACGGCAACGGCGATCATCTCTCGGCCTTCCTCCGTATGGCCGATGGAAAAGACCTTCACGCGCGGACTGGCCTTCGCCAGCATGCGCATATATTGGTAAACCTGCGATGAATACGGAAGGATGTCCGGCGCGCCAGCGATATCACCCAGCACAGCTTCCGGCGTAGGCACAGTTTTCGAAGCCGGCAGGTAATCAACGAGCGGCGAGGTGAAGTACGGCTCTGTCGTGTATTTTTGAATTTTCTGCGTGTACGCTTCGTCGACGGGCTGCTTGGGGTCTCGGCCCGGCGTATCGGAATCCGCAGCTGAGAGGCCCGTGGTCAACAACAGAATTCCACAAAAAAGCAGAGCGCAACCACGAATGATCCGTGAATAGCAAACTCGATTGAACATGGTTCCCCCGTATTCTTGATTCTTGCAGAGGCGAGCGGACACTGGAAACAGATGCCCGCAGCCAGAAATTTCGGCCCAATAATTTGGGCCAAACGCTATGGCAAAATCGACATGGACACGTGATTGGCCTTCAGAGTCTCATTGAAAGCGGGCGTGTCCTTGTCGCGCAGTTCCTCAAACGATCGCTGCGCCGCCGCGATTTCCTGCTTGAACATGTTATGGACGGCGATAGCCTGGTCCGTCGGCGGCAAATCAGCGCCGCTCGAGCCTTCGCCCGGCGAACCGTTCATCAATGCGCCGAGATTTGTCAATCGACCGTAAAGGCCCATTGGAGCGCGGAAAGAATCTTCCGTGCGGCCTGTCAAATTCACGTCGATGAACTTGTTTTCTGTTGCAACGGCCTTCGCCTCCAACTCTTTCGCGGCTTTGACTACGGCGGCGTATCTCGGATCGTCGCCAAACATTTTTTGTAGGTCTTCCAGTTGCTTTCGCGTCCACTCGATATGGTTGACCATGTTCGCGATGTCGCTCATCTCGCCGCGAATTTGCAACAGGAACTGCACTTCGCTTTCGATATCCTGTTGCGTGCCGAGCGTATGCGGATCGGCGAGCACTTCCACGGGTGCGGTGAAGTCTTTGCCGTCGACAGTCAGCTTCACCGTGTACTTGCCGGGCGCGACGCGCGGAGCTCCATCGAAATGCACCCAATTTACAAGCGGACGAAAGCCGTCCTTCGGAATTTCCACCCACGGTTCGCCTGGCGGGCTGGTGCGTAGTTTTATTGGCGTGGCAGGATCATATTGCAAATTCCACCAAACGCGATTGAGGCCCGCCTTCGCGCCATCGTATTTGATGGTACGAATCGTTTTGTCGTCTGCGCCCGCGATCGTGATTTCGACCTTCTTTGTAGCCGCTTTCAAGTAGAAGTTGATGTCGGCGCCATACTGCGGATTCGTGCCAACCACGTGGCTATCGACGTCACCTTCGCGAGTGTTGTCGAACGTGCGGAAACGATAGGCCGCCCGCGGCTGGAAGAGATGTGCGTCTGAGCCTTGCGCTTTGTCGTAGTCGCGCAGAGGCGTGATGTCGTCAAGGATATACAGGCCGCGGCCATAGGTGGCCACAACCAAGTCATTGAATTTCGGCTGGATCGTCAACCAATACACGGGCGCTGGCGGCATGTTGTTGCGCAAAGCGGTCCAGTGCCCGCCATCGTCCCACGAAACGTAGACCGAATTGTCCGTTCCAAGATAAAGCATGCCCTTACGCACGGGATCTTCGATAACGCAGTGCGCGCTGCTGTTCATCGACTTTGGCACATCGCCGCTGATCAGCTGCCACGACTGGCCGTAGTCGCTCGTCTTGTAGACATACGCGTCGTAATCGCCGACCTGTTCGAGATTCACAGAAATGTAGGCCGTACCGGCCTCGAAATGCGACGGCTCGATGTTTTCGACGGTGCCCCACGGCGGCAGATTGGGAATGTTCTTTGTGACGTTGGTCCAGTTCTTGCCGCCGTCGCGCGTAATATTCACCTGGCCATCGTTGCTGCCAGTCCAGATGAGTCCAGCCGTCACCGGAGATTCTGCGATCGCGTAAAGAGTCGAGCCATCATAAGTCATGAGGTTGTCGGTTGCGATCCCGCCGGAGCTCTGCTGATGACTTTTGTCGTTTGTCGTGAGGTCGGGGCTAATCACGCGCCAGGACTGCCCACCGTTGTCGGTTTCGTGAACATACTGGCTGCCCACATAGACGCGATTATGATCATGCGGCGAAACATCGATGGGGAATGTCCAGTGCCAGCGATATTTCACGTCCGCTGGCGCCCATCCATAGCTGGCGTCCGGCCACACAGTGACGCTCCGCGCCTGTCCGCTACGCAGATCCATCCGCGTCAATTCTCCGTCATAACATGCCGACCAGATGATGTTGTTGTCAGCAGGATCGGGAATCGTAAAACCACTCTCGCAGCCCCCAACATGGGTCCATTCGCCGGTGGAAATGCCGCCACCGAAAAAGCCGCCTTCGCCTTCCAGATTGTTGCTGGGTCCGCGGAATGAAGTGCCATCCTGGCGATTCGTGTAAACGAAATACGGAATCCGATTGTCAGTGTAGACATGATAAAGCTGCGCGATTGGAAGTTGCACTCGCGCGTAAGTCTTACCCCCGTCGAAGCTGATGGAACCGCCAGCGTCGTTCGCAACCATCACGCGCTGCGGATTCAGAGGATCGAACCATACGTCGTGGTTGTCGCCGCCTGCTGATCCAAGGCCCGTAGGATTGGCTCCTCCTTCACCCCCAAAACCAGGAATGAAAATCGTATGCCCACCGTCGACAGAAATGCTAAAGCCAACGGAGACGAAGAAGAGCTCATTCTCGTTGTTCGGCGCAACACGAAAGCGCACATAATAGGGCGCGCGTTCCGCAAGCACGTGCTGCTGGTTGACCAGTTCCCAAGTCTTGCCGGCGTCGTCCGAACGATAAAGACTGGGCGTCTTTTCTTCAATGAGAGCATAAACACGGTTCGAATCGCTCGGCGCAACCGCGACTCCAGTCTTGCCGACCGCCTCATCCGCTGCCGGCAGACCATTCCCCGCTAGTTTCTTCCACGTATCTCCCCCATCGTGCGAGACGTAGACGCCGCTGCCCGTGCCCCCGCTCTTCAGGTCCCAAGTTCGGATTTCCACCTGCCACATGCCGGCAAAAAGGGTCTGCGGGTCGTGCGCGTCCATCGAGATGTCGGAACAACCTGTGTCTTCGTTGACAAAGAGGACTTGCTGCCAGGTCTTGCCGCCGTCCGTCGTGCGATAAATGCCTCGCTCGCGCTGCGGACGATACGCCTGGCCAAGAGCGCATGCATAAACGATATCCGGATTATGCGGGTTGACGACTATGCGACCGATATGGCCGGTCAAGTCAAGGCCCATATGTTGCCAGGTGCGCCCACTGTCCGTCGATTTATAAATCCCATCGCCCATCGGATAGTCCGGGCGAATCAGAAATGGCTCTCCGGTCCCGACCCAGACAATGTTGTGCGCAGAGGGCGCAATCGCCAATGAACCAATCGCGGCCACATCCTGTTTATCAAAGATGGGGGCCCAATTGATGCCACCGTCGGTTGTCTTGAATATCCCGCCAGCGGCAGCGCCTATGTAAACAACGGCTGGATTGCCTGGCTCGCCGACGATGGCGTCCGCCCGATTGCCAACAGGACCAACGAAACGATACATGAGCTGTGCAAGCGGACTGGAGTTCGGCGAGGAGTCCGAAGCGCCATTTTGCGCGTGGCTCCAAACCGGAAGACTCACAACACCAGCAAAAAGAATCGCGCTAAAACTCAGAATGCGCACAAGACGAATCCCTTCGATCATAGAAAGCCTCCATACAAAACTGGTGAATCTATCACGAGAGCGGCTCAATGGCGCGAGAAAATTCGCCCCAGCATGAAGTCACTCAAATAAGAATGCTGTTATTTCGTTGCGTTTATAGCAGGGATCACCCCGCTGCCATCGTCTCCGCTTGCGATCGATGTCGGAGCGCCAAAAAAAAGGCCGGGAGGATCGCTCCCGGCCTTCTAAACCTCAGAACCACCGCTTACAGCTTGTAGATCACCTTACCAGTCGATGCTCAGACCGAGCTGCAACCGGCGAGGCGTATTAGCCTGGAGGTTCCCACCGCCGCCCAGCACGCCCCAGTCGGTCGGGTCGTTTGTATCGAAGTATGGATCGGCAGCTTGCATGTGGTTCATGACGTTCGTGAAGTCAAAGTACATGGTCCCGCTGAACTTCTCGTTGATCTTGATGTTCTTGTTGATACCCACGTCCAGGTTCCAGAACGCGAGGCCAGTTATCGGGCCGCCTCCACCGATTTGCCCGTCGTAGCCTAGGAGCGGGTCACGAACTGCATCGCCGAATATCGTGCCGCCCCATATGTCACCGTTGATCGGGCAGCTCGCAATGGGATTCGAAAGGGCGTTAAAACCATACCCGCTGTCGCCGCAATCGTACGTATTGCCGCCCACTGTCACTGTCCCGCCGGGTGCCGAGTTCTTTTTCCCGGTGTAGTGCAGGTTTTGCTCGATGACAGCATTCTCATATGCCCCGATGTAGTTCGGGCTGCATTCGCCGAAGCTTCCGCAGTCGCCGCCGTTGGCATCGTTCATTTCGACGGGGAATCCACTGCCCCAAACGAAGAGCGGTGAAATGCTCCATCCGCCGAGTAACCGGCCCATGGCGCCGTTCTGCGACTTGTAGAAGGGTTCCGCGTAATTCACGAAGAAGTTGAAGGTGTATTTCTCATTGTAGTACTGAGGGCCGTAAGAGTTATGCAGGTTAAACGGATCGACGCCGGAGTACGAGCTGCTCGCCTGAACAACAGCGCCTGTTCCGAGCGCGTTGCTGTATTGGAAATTGCTCTTCATCGTCAGGCCGTGCCAGTTCGTCAAGGTCAATTGCAGATAGCCGGCGTTGTAGTTGCCAATGCCGTTGCTGACCGTCGTGGTGATGGACGGAGTTTGACCGTTAGCTCCCGTCGGGCTCCCCGGGATCAGCTCATTCGTAAAGCTCCGACCGAAAGTCCAGCCACTCGGCGCTCCGCCACCCGGCGCAGCCACGCCGCCCCAGGCATCGAAGGCATCGGAGACATTCATCAGGCCTTGATTATTCGTGACGAATGCCGCCGTGCAGCTTGTAAAGCCACTGCAATAGGCTGGCGTGAGCGAGTTCTCAAAGAACGGCTGCACTGGGATGGTGCTCAGGTTCGTCCCGTAGTTCGTGGCCTGCATGACTTGCGCCCAGGCATTCGCGAACGTCTGCCCGCCACGCGTCATCATGTACGGCACATTCGTCAGGCTGTAGTACTGGATTTCATTCCTGATAATTCGACCGATGTAGCCAGCTTCAGCCAGAATCTGCGGACCGAATTGGTGCTGGACGCTGAGTGTGAATTCATCCGAGCGATCCGGATGGAAATTCGGGTCGATCGTCTCGCCAGCCCCCGTAGCCACATCGTTAAAGCCCGGATACCACGGTTGCGGTAGATTCGCGCTCGGCGGTGGCAGTGGCGCGTCGGTCCCATCTATCCCCACGCGATATACGGTGAGCGGTGTGCCGCCACAGCCACCAGAGGTATTTGGCCCGCCGCATGTCGCCGGCTGCAACAAGCCTGGCGTCAGCATCGGTACCAGAATCGGATTGACACCGTTGATACGGCCGAAGATCCGCGAATAACCCGCTCGCACGACCGTATCAGGCCTGAGATTCCAAGCAAGTCCGATACGTGGGCTGAACCCGCCAAAGAACGGATTATACGGATAATGATCCATACCATTGACGTTGCGTACCGTTGCGAACCCAAGTAGCGGCGCATAGCCGTTCCCCTGCAGCGCCGCTGTCTCTTCGTTGTGAAGGTAGTTCATGGCGTACAGAATGTTGTCATTCTGATCCACCATCATCGTCTGGTAGCCGCCATCCACTTCGTACGGCGGCATCTCAACCGTATAACCCAAGCCGTAGTTCAACGATATCGTCGGCTTCAGATGCCACGAATCGGTGAAGTACAGGTTGTAGGTCGGAATGATGCTGGTGTTCGACAGTGGCGGCGAGGAAATGCAGCCGGATGTCGCCGCGATTCCCGCGATGGCGCACGATGTCCGCGGAGCGAGTGGCAAACCCGTTTGCCGGGTCCCTAACCCGCGACTGTACAGGCTCTGCGACTCATCCACCATACCTAGAACCTCTGAGTAGAGGTCTCCGTACTTGTCTGCGGAGACTCCGGTAGGAATATAGCCGGTCATGTCGATCCCATAACCTGCGAGCGAAGCACCCGTGCCCGCTCCCACCAGGTACTGCTCATAGGTGTTGATACTTTCGCCGTTGTCATTCCGTTTATGCGTATCGTCGTTGCGCAGGAACTGGCCACCCAACTGGAACAGATGGTTGCCCTTGATCCACGTTAAGTCATCGCGGTACATCGCGTCGTGACCATCCCAGAAACGCGTGCGGGTGGATTGGTTATTGGTGTTATATGGACCGAACGGGTTGCTGGTTTCTCCGCCAATTTCCAGCGCAGCCGGATAGCCGGCAATGTTTGGAACACCGCTGGGATCTTCGTACGCCCAGTAGTTCCGCGTGTAGCTGAAGTGCACGTCATTGGTTATGTTTGAGGTCACATCTGTCGTCAACCCCGCCGTGTAAATCCATGGCTCCTGTGGCTTGTAGCGGATCGCCGTATACTGCCCAAGCGTATCGCCGGGGAAAAAGCCGCCCACATCCCATTGGTCCGATACGTTGTTATTCAGCTTGTAATAGTGATAGGTGCCGTTGAAATGCCAGTTCTTGGCAAAGTCATGGTCAATACGCGCCACGCCAAAGTTGCTCGATTCCGGCGTGGAGATGCTGCCCTTGTACCCGCAGTAGTTCAAGCCGTCGCCGTGTGTGCAATCGTTCGGCAACGGAAGATACGTATTCCACAGCGTGATGACGGGATTCAGCGGCCCGCCCGATACGCCATTCGTCGTGGTTCCGTAACCCCGGGGATCGCAGGGACCTGCAGGGCAAATCGTCGTCGGAACGCTTGAACCCACCAGCGTGTAGCCTCCGGCCGCTGTGGCCTTGCAGCCATTCGTGGCCGCTCCGCAGCCGGGATCCGTAACCGCGAAGGGATTCAAGTTAATGGTCTGCCCATTGAGGTGGAGGATGCCCACCCGCATGGACGGCAGCGGGAAATTCTCTTCAAATTCCGAGCTTTCCGGGAAGCGGTAGCCTTCGTAATTGCCGAAGAGGAACCAGTCCCCTCCCAAGAAGTTCGAATGCGGAATTTCGCCGCCGGCCGACGCGCCGAACCGGCTGAAATGTGAGCTGGGTTGCGCCGTACCCGTGGCATTGTTGTCAAAGGTATTTGCGCCAGCAAAATTGACGTCTTCGTAGTACTCGTAAACCGAACCGTGCAGCGTCTTTGTACCGCGCTTGGTCACCAATTGCATTTGGCTTCCCGCGCCGCCATTGAAGTCCGCCGTCTGGTTCGCGGTCGATACCTTGAACTCCTCAATGCTGGCCACTGGAACGGGGACCACGGCCGATGGCACTTGGCTATAGCCGGAGCTGTGATATGAGCCCATGCCGCCGGCAGTGTCCGAACTGAAGCTCTTAATGTATGTGTTGTTGTCACCGCTCATGTCGTCGGTGGCATACCCGCCGTCCAACTGGAAGGAGTTCTCGTCCGAGGCCGCTCCGCCAGTGTTGCCGTTGATGTTCTGCCCGGGTTCCAACACAGCCAACGTTGAAGCATCGCGGCTCGTGTTCGGCAGATTCAAGATGATTGCGCCGCTCAGCGTGGTGCCCACTGTCGGCGTCACTGTTTGCAATTCCGCTCCCGGCGTCTCCGTCACCGTCACCGTCGTCGAGACGCTCCCCAATTGCATCTTCGCGTTTTCCGTCAACTGCGTACCGATCTGCACCGTCTGGTTTGAAATCACTGTTGACGAAAAACCGGTCTTGGAAATTGTAATATCGTATGTGCCCGGGTCCACGTCAGCAAAGACGTAGCGCCCCTGACTGTCTGTCACCGTGGAGCGCGACGTACCCGTTGATTTCAACGTGATCGTCACCGTCGCATTCGGCACGATGGCATTACTGGCGTCGGTCACGACGCCAACGATCATGCCCGTGTTGGTCGACTGTGCCAGCGTAGCCATCGGCGCGAGAATCAGCGCAAAAGCGCAGAAGAGCGCCGCCAGACACACAAATGAAGATAGGCGGAAAAACAAACTCTTGGAGG
>JASHRL010000132.1 GCA_030037355.1 Candidatus Acidiferrales bacterium
GCGAATTGTTTCTTGGTTTCTTCGGCGGGCAGGCGGGCTTCATAAACGTGCGCGCGCTGTTCCTCGTTGCGCTGAACGATGGCTTTCGCCGTCATGATCTGCAGCAGCTTCAAGACGGTCGTGTACCCCACTTCTCTTTTCTTGCACAGCGCCTCGTGGACTTCGCGGACCGTCGAAGGCCCGCGCTCCCAGAGAACGCCCAGAATCTCAAGCTCAGAAGCGGTTGGTTTCTGCGGCGTATCGCGGCTCATGCAGCCTATATACTACGAAGCTCTTCGTACTGTCAAGGAGAATAAACTCCGTCGCAGATTCAACGCCGGCTCTTCTTGTCCGCGTCGCGTGGGGCGGGCAGAAGAACATCAATTCGCTCTAATGCAGAACCTTCTCCATTTGCTCGATTCGTGGTCCAGAGGAATCCTTCCGCGCTTCGACGGCCTCGCCCGGCCTCATTGCCTCGCGCACTTTCGTCCGAACCCGCAGCAGCGCCGCGGAATGAATCTGCGAAACGCGCGATTCGCTGACGCCCAGCATTGCGCCCACGTCTTTCATTTTCATTTCCTCTGCGTAGTAAAGCGCCAAGACCTTTCGCTCGTTCTCTTCCAATCGCTCGATGGCTCTGAACATCAGCGTTTTCATCTCCGATCGCAGGTGCAGGAGGAACGGATCGCTTTCTCCGTCGCGCGGCCGGTGCTGTGCAACATCGTTCGCGTTGCTTTCCTGTTCGTCGCTGAGGTCATCCAGGCTCCCAAGCCGCAATCCGCGAATCTCGCCCAGCAGGTGTTGCAGCTCCGCGACTCCCATTTGCAATTTTTCTGAAATTTCGGCTATAGACGGCGCGCGTTGCAGCTCGGCTCTCAGTTTTACGATCGCTCCTTCGATGCGCCGTCCCTGGCGCCGCAGGTGCCGCGAACCCCAATCCAGCGCGCGAATGCTGTCGAGGATCGCGCCCCGAATGCGAAATTTCGCGAAGGACTTCAGTTGCACGTTCCTGCTCGGGTCAAAACGCTCCAGCGCTTCGATCAATCCGATGACCCCCGCGTTGACTAAGTCTTCGAGCGGCACATGCGCGGGCAAACGCTCGTGAATTCGCCGCGCGATGTACTGTACCTGCGGAAGATGCTCAAGCAGCAGATGTTCGCGCTCCTCGGCATCCATTTCGACCGTTGCAGGAAAACCGCACGTGACATTCGCTGCGCGATTGCTCGGTCGGACCGCCTGTTTCGGCCGGTAAAAATTGCCCTCAGTCGCGCCGCGCTCAGTGACTGGATTGCGAACTCCCGCTGCTTCCGCCGACACCCGTTCCACAAGAGCGCTAGCCATGGTTTCTCCTTCAGCGGGAACAAGTTTGGGCGCGCGAGATTAGAAACCGATGAATGCGAAATTAGAATCTTCTGATTTGTTCAAGTTTTTGCGGATTTTGTCGAACGTCGCTTGCCTTGCTTCAAAAATGCGGAGATCCCAAATCCAGAAATGTCCATCATCGCTTAGTGCCAGCTACTGCGCATGTGCCGCGGCCTTTTGCTCCGCTCTCCCGATTTGATACCCCACGCCGCGAATCGTTCGAATCAATTTGTATTCGTTTCCCGCATCGATTTTCTTGCGCAGATAGTTGATATAAACATCCACGACATTCGTCATCGTGTCGAATCCCAGGTTCCACACATTTTCCACGATCATTCCGCGCGTCACTCGCCGTCCGGCATTTCGCATCAGGTATTCCAGCAATCCGAATTCCTTCGGCGTCAGCTCGATCAGTTGCTCGCCGCGCCGCGCCACGCGCTGCACCCGATCCAGCACCAGATCATCCACCTTCAGCACAGCTTCGAATGGTCGCCCGCGCCTTCGCAATAGCGCGCGAATCCGCGCCGAAAGCTCCGCCAGCGAAAATGGCTTCGTCAAATAATCGTCCGCGCCCAGGTCCAGCCCCTTCACGCGATCCGGCACTTCGGTATTGCCAGTCAGGACCAGAATGGCAAGGTCCGGTTTTTTCTGCCGCACATCCTCCAAAACTTCGAATCCCGTTTTCTTCGGGAGATTGATATCCAAAATCACCAAATCGTAGTCGTACGTTTCCGCCATGTAATTCGCTTCTTCGCCATCAGCGGCCACATCCACAGCATATTGTTCGGCTTCGAGGCTTTTGCTCAGGAAGCTCGCGACAGGTTCGTCGTCTTCGGCGACAAGGATGCGCATAGTCGTCAACAAGAAGTGCTGGGATCCTTCCGGAAGGGAATTCGAGTATGACCAAGCGCGCGCGTCGAGTCAAGTGCGCACCCGCGCCCGGAAGTTTAGATTTAGCGCACACAAAATGGCGTGCCGCCTCAGGCCAAAGCGAGAATCATCGCGGGAATGGAGTTCCATTTCGGTAGAAGCGCGCTTCGCTCGCCGCCGCCATCCGTTTTGTTTTCAGCATCGCGTCCGCCGCGAGACGATTGGAATTCAAAACGCTCTAGAAAACGCCACCGCAATTTCCCTTTTTGGAGAGCGCGAGGCCACGACCATGAATTCATTTCAAAGATCTTTCCCCGGCTCCGGAAGTTCCGCCGCCACAGCAGTCGCTCGGGAAGAACCCCCGGCAATTCCCCAATCGGATTCCTCCTGCGCCAGCCCCGAGCAAGTCCTAAGATTCGCCCACGATTTCAATAATATTCTGACGCTCGTTCTCGGCTATGGCGAAACAATCATGATGAGCCTTCCTGAAGCTCATCCCGTACATCAGTTCGCTTCGCAAATCTGCAAGGCTGCGAAAGAAGGTGCTCGTCTTTCCCGCGATCTCACCGTGCTTATGCACCAAGCGTCTCCCCAGCGTTAATCTCACTCGCTTTATCGCTGCTGTCCTTCTCTCGGATGGCTCGATTTCTTTCGCCGCGCTGTCTCATCTTTGAACGAGCGCTTCTGTGCCCTTGTCGAGATCTTCGAGCGCGTCCAGCCACACCGGATCGTATCCATCCGCTCGATTTCGCAATTCACCGAGCGCCGCGCGAATCGTCAATCCGTTGCGAACCAGGTCGTCGAGATCGCCAGCCAGCCGCAGCATGCGCGCTCCAATGTTCACAGCATCCTCGGTCGATTTGTACGCCGCGCGCACTTCAGTCGCGCCTGGTTTTCCTTGCGCGGCAATCATTTCCGCCACCAGCTCAAGCCTCGGGATACCTTTCAGCAGATTCGCCGCAATTTGCGGATGCCCCGCGAATTTCCTTTGCTCTTCCGCGGTCATACGTTTCCCTCCGCAGGCGGCCTCCAGCATCTCCGGCGCAAGGGTCGTGCATCCCAATTGCGAAAGCAGCGCCGCTAATTCATACCGCCACGCCTGATCCAGTCTCAGCCCCTCAGTTATCTGCACGACGTATTCTCGAATTCTCTGCGCTCGGCCAAACGCTCGCGGATTCGTCCGGCTCAGCGCCTCTGTCAGTACCTGCACAATCCCTCCCAGCGTCCGCTCCAAAATTTCCTTTTCGGCGATCACCAGATGGTACTGTTCGACACATGCCGTCATAAGAGATGCCAGACCATCTGCTGAGCACGGCTTCACCAGAAAGCGAAAGGCATTGCCTTCATTGACGGCGTCGATTGCTCTTCGCAATTCCGCTTCGCTCGTCAGTATCGCGCGTACTGTTTCCGGTGCGATCTCCCTGACCTGCGCGAAAAACCGATAGCCATCCATGAACGCTGCATGTAGGTCGGAGACGACCACTGCAAACGGTCCTTCGTTTGCGACCGCTTCCATCCCCGCGCTTCCATCCGCCGCCTTCACCAGCGCAAATTTCCCGCGTAAGGCTCGCTCATACGCCGCCAGCACGAGCGGCTCGTCGTCGACAATCAGAATCTTTTCCAGATTTTTCATTTTGTTCTGTGCGGGAGAGGTTTTGGACCAGATCTCCGCGCCAATCCTTGCAATCGCCGGACCAGTTATGTTTTGTGGAGAATTCTCAGCACGACGTAATCCAAATTTCCGTCGAAAAAAGGCCGCGCAATGCAGTTCCAGTCTGAAACGGCAAGGTGTATCATCACCAAACCTCTTCCCATTCACACGACGTTGGCGAACACAAAGCGAAAGCCCGCCAGAAGCATATTCGCAACCCAAAGTGTTGCTTTGATTGCGGCGCCAGCATCAAATCCTCTATACTTCAGGGGTAAACGGAAGCCTCCCGGGGGCCTTGCGAAAGAACACCAGATCGGCTGGAAGAAGGCGCATCTCCCGCTCACGCACGGGGAAAATGACAGACATCAGCGAGCGACTCAAAAAGAAAATTCAAGCGGAAATTGCTGTGCTCGAGCATGAACTCCACAACGAACTTCCCAAGGAGTTGATGAAAGCTCGCGCTCACGGCGATCTTTCCGAAAACGCCGAATATAAGTACGCCAAGGAGCGCCAATCCTTCGTTTCTGCGCGCTTGGGCCAGTTGCATCACCGCATGGCCGAAATCTCCCTGGTCAACCTGAATAACCTCCCCAAAGACCGTGCTGCCTATGGGTCAACAGTCACGCTCTTGGATATTGGCAAATCGCAGAAGACCGAGTATAAGCTCGTAACTGCAGAGGAGGCCGACGTATCCAAGGGTTTGATTTCCACTTCTTCGCCCATCGGCCGCGCGCTTCTGGGCAAAAAGGTCGGCGACGAAGTGAAAGTCCAGACGCCCGCCGGTCTCAAGGAATTTGAAGTCACCGAGCTTTCGACGATCTACGACGAGCTCTAAGGAGTTGTGCGCCGCCACATGCGGATGGAAACTTTTGGCCGGCCGTTTCGCTGGATGTTGGATCGGGCCGTTACAGCCCTCGCCAAGCTCCGCGTTCCGGCGAGCTTGCTCACACTGATCGGTTTCGCCTTCTGTCTTGCCGCTGCGGCATTCTTTGGCTTGGGGCGCTTCACCACGGCGGGAATTGCCATGATTCCTGCGGCCGTATGCGATCTGCTCGCGCGTCCGCTGGCGCGCCGCCAGCCGCAGATCAGTTTCTTTACGGCTTTTCTCAAGTCCGTCCTGCACCGTTACGCTGATCTCGCCGTATTTCTCGGCTTGCTGGTTTACTACTCGACGGTCAATCGTTTCTGGCTCGCGCTGCTGACAGGCATCGCCCTCGCCGGTGCCGTGATGGTGAGTTATTCGCAAGCCCGCGCCGAATCCTTGATTGATCGCTGCCGCGTCGGTTTCTGGGAACGTCCTGAGCGCCTCGGCCTCTTGATTTTGGGCGCTGTCTTCAATCGTGTTCCCATTGCGCTTCTGATTCTCGCCATCGGCCCCAACGTCACCGTCGTTCATCGTATCTGGCACACCTGGAAAGAGACCGAAGGCCGTCGCGCCGCCGCGGAACGGGATGCTTCCATCGTTCAAACTCCCGAATCCAAGGCTTCTCAGTCCGCGCAGCCCGCGGCTCAGCGCGAAATGACCGAGCTCATCGCTCGCACCGCGAGACGAGGCGCCTGAACGTGCGCGGTCCTCTCGCGCTCGTCGGCATCCTCGTTGTGCTCGCAGGCCTGCATCTTTTGTGGCAATCGCGCCATCAGATTTTTTTCTGGTTCGAAACCTATTTGAAAATTTTTCGCTCTTCGCTTCGTGCTCCGCGAGAAAGAATTGAGCGGCCCATCGCTGTTCGTTTCACCGCCGAGCGCGAGCATGTGCTGCGTCTTCTCCTCGGGCTTAGCCTCGTCTTGATCGTTGGGCCCGTTCTCATCTTCCTGGGCCTGACGTTCTGACGTGAATTCGCCAACCTTCTCCCTCATCGTTCATGGCGGCGCCTGGAACATTCCAGACGCAGCCGTCGCCGATTGCCGCGCCGGAATTCGCCGCGCGCTCGAAGCTGGCCGCGATGTCCTCGCTCGCGGCGGCTCGGCAATCGACGCCGTCGAAGCCGCCATCGTCGTTCTCGAAGACGACGTCACCTTTGACGCAGGCATCGGTTCGCATCTCAATCGTGATGGCCGCGTGCAGCTCGACGCCATCGTCATGGATGGCGCAACGCTCGACGCTGGCGCCGTCGCTGCTGTCGAACGCATTCGCAATCCGATTCGCCTCGCGCGCAAAATCATGGAGTCGAGCGAACATGTGCTTCTCGTCGCCGCGGGCGCGGAATTGTTCGCGGAGGAGAATGGATTTCCGCTGTGCGATCCCGCCGAATTGACGATCGATCGCGAACGCGCCGCGTGGCAGCGGTGCAAGAGCGAAAACCACTCGCCGGAATTTCATTTCGGCCACAAACATGGCACGGTCGGCGCGGTTGCGCTCGACGCGCGCGGGAAAATCGCCGCAGGCACTTCGACCGGCGGCACGTGCTGCAAGTTTCCGGGACGCGTGGGCGATGCGCCGTTGGTGGGCTGCGGTTGTTATGCCGATGCGCAGGCCGGGGGCGTTTCGTGCACCGGCCACGGCGAATCCATCATGAAAATCGTCATGGCCAAGACCGCCGCGGATCTGCTTCGCTCCGGCGCGCAATCGCAGGATGCTGCGCAGGAATGCATTCGCCTGCTGGACCGCCGCGCGCACGGCGCCGGCGGCTTGATTCTCCTCGACCGCAGCGGCAAGCCCGGCGCTGCATTCAGCACCTCGCGCATGGCCTACGGTTATCTCAAACCCGCCGGTTCATTCTTCATCGCGCCGTAATTCTCGCGCCATGAATTTCTCGCAGAAAAAATTTTCGCTGCGAAATTCTCTCGCGCGCAAAAAAACGCCGGGCCGAAGGAGAGTGACGGCCCGGCGGAATTGCATCTGCACTCGAAATCAGAATCACAACAAAATCAAAACGGAAAACGAAATTCCAAATCTATAGCCGCCGCAAACTCCGCAATTTCAATTCGCGGAATTTTGCGCCAAAACCCATCGCCGCCGCGCCGCAAATCCCAGCGCCAGCAGTCCGGTCGAAAGCAAAGCGAGCGTCCCCGGTTCCGGCACTGTCGCCAGCGGCAATGTCGAGGCCGTAAGCTGAATCGGCGACAGATAGCTTCCACAGGGCCCAGTTGGATTCGAACTCGCTCCGCACGAAGAAATGAGGATCAGATACGGATCGTCGGGGCCAAACTCGAAAGTGTAAGTATCAACTTCCGACCATGCCTTCGTATCGCCGCCAAGCTGGATCGTGGCGCCCGGTGTAAATGGATCGCTCGGGTAGCCCAAGGCGGCCCACGCCTGGCCAGGCCCCACGTTGCTGAAACTCAAGACGACCGATTGCACGCCGAATGAGAACAAATCGCTCAGATCTAGGCCGATGACAAAATCCGCATTCGGCCCCTGCCATCCGATTTCCTGAGCGGACTGAGCGGCCAGGCCCAAGCCGCCGGGCGACTGGTAGAGGTTTGACGCGCTGCAATTCGAAAGTGTGCTGACGCTCTCAGGGCCCGGCGCGGAGCATTCGTAGCCATACGCCGTAATCGTCGCTCCGTTGGACGTGTAGTTCTGCGAAGGCCCCAGTTCCATATCGGGACCGCCAAAATTGAAAACAAGATTTACATTCCCCGCAAACGCCGGCGCGGCCGCGAAAGCCGCCAGTCCAAGCGCCAAAACCGCCTTCCTGAGTCTCATCTGGCCCCCTGGTCGAATACCTCCAAATTATCAGCATTTTGGATGCCAGTCGTAGTACTTCGCCTCTTGCTAAACGCTTGATCCCAAAGAGGTAGCGTATCAGGCCGGGTTCGCTTCCGCTCGAAATGCGCAAATGTTTTCCCCACAGTCCCAATCGGCTGCGCATCAAGGCCGGCAGAGCGAGCCAGAGGCTGCCAGCGCCCGGCGATGGTATCATCCCCTCGCATGATCTTGCTGGAGCGATGGACAGGCAGAGCCGCCCGTCCGGGCGATAAAACTGTAACTTTCTTCGACAAATCTCGAATGATTGTTCAAATGAGGTTGAAGAACTTCATGAGGACGCCGCAATGAAACTAGAAAAGAGGAAAGCTATAATCATCGGCTTGGCCGTATTGGCTCTACTACCGGCGTTATTCACGTCAGCGCAAGGAAAGCATATCTTCGTAACTCTCCGTGTGAAGTACAACGGCAGGGTTATACCCTCACCTGAACAAGTGACACTCGTCTTCAGGGGACACCCACTCACGCTACATCTCGAAGAAGGACGTTTTGACGTCCCACCTGCTGTGCTCAAAACGAAAGAAGTACAACTTTTGACCAGGATCGGGAATGAGCAGATTCATATCTCCGGAATTTACGGAAGTGAGTTTCAACAGGATGGATGGACCCTGATCTTGGCAGACAAGCAGTATGACGCCGATAACCAATGGGTCGTTCCCAAAGGGGCATCCGTACGCTCGTCCTGCATACTCGTTTTCGAGTCAAAGTCCTCAGAAGGCACGGAGATTTTTGAACCTCACTGCCGCTAAGTCTCCCTAGTGATCGATGCAGGTTTAGCCTTTGATTTTTCGTGCGCGGCGTTGTGAAATCGAATCATATGACTGTCAAAGTCAGGCCGCGCGACTTGCACGCTGCAAGTCGATGAAATAAACACGAAAGAACACATCCCGCTTGAGGAGGCATCGCTTTGCACGCGAGCATAAGTTCAAAGGCTAATCCGCACGAACTCGAACCCTTGAATACGCCTCTCACCAGACTCCTCGGCATTCGCTTCCCGGTGATTCAGGCGCCCATCGGCAGCTTTTCCTGCCCCGCGCTGGTAGCGGCAGTCAGCGAAGCGGGCGGACTTGGAATGCTGGCGCTCTCCTGGGATTCGCTCGCAAGCTGCCGTGAAAAAATCGCCGCGACTCAAGCAACAACGAAAGCGCCATTCGGAATCAATCTCGTCCTGGAATGGGATCAGATGGATCGCCTCAATGCCAGCCTCGATGCGGGCGTCAAAATCGTCTCTTTTTTCTGGGGAGACGCATCGCGATATATCGCTCGCGTCCACGAAGCCGCGGCCCGCGCCATGGTGATTGTCGGAAGCGTTGAAGAGGCGCGGAGAGCCGCTGATGCGGGAGCGGACGCCATCGTCTGCCAGGGATTTGAGGCTGGCGGGCACGTTCGAGGCGTTGCAGGCAGCATCGCGCTCACTCCGGCAGTGGTTGATGCAGTCGCGCCTGTGCCTGTCGTTGCAGCGGGCGGATTTGCCGACGGCCGTGGTTTGGCAGCGGCCCTGGCGTTGGGAGCCTCGGGCGTCTGGATGGGAACTCGTTTTTCCGCCAGCGCGGAATCTCTGGCGCATCTGGAATTCAAAAAGCGTCTGATGAACTCCGGCGAGAGTGACACGCAGCATCTTTGCCTCTTCGATGGCGGCTGGCCGAGCGCGCCGCACCGCGTTTTGCGCAATTCGACGGTGGACGCATGGAACAGCGCCGGACAACCAAAGCCGGGATCGCGTCCCAAGGAAGCCGAAGTCATCGGCCATTCGGCGAGTGGAAAGAAAATCCTTCGCTATGACGATACGCCTCCGGTCGCGGGCATGAGCGGCGATTGGGAGGCTTGCGCGCTCTATGCCGGGCAAAGTACGGCCCTCATCCACGAAATCAAGCCAGCCGCGGCGATTGTCCGCGACATCGTGCGCGAAGCGCGGCGAACAATTTCACTTCTCGCGCGAATCGATTGCGAATGAGCGCGGCGGTTGCTGGTGCGCTGCGCATGTGCTAGCATCCGGGGATTCCGCAGGGGGCGAACGGTTCGCCGATGCGCCTCAGAAATGTTTGTGAACGCTGCTTTACATTCGACCCACAGGCCGCCGCTAAAATACTGCAAACATCCGAAAATTTTCGTCGCACAAGCGCTGTGCCATTTTCTTCGCTGATTCTTGGCATGCCGCGCGGATTTTTCGCGCAATGCGCGAGCTGCGGACGATCTTCGGCCCGTTCGAGGCCAACGAGGTGAAACATGAAAACGTATAACACGGAGCAAATACGAAACGTGGGCATTGTAGGCCACGGCGACACGGGGAAGACGCAGCTCGTGTCGTCGATGCTGTTCACTGCGGGGATGACGCAGCGGCTGGGCAAAGTGACCGAAGGCTCGACAGTCACGGACTGGGACGAAGAAGAAATCGCACGAAAAATATCGATTCAAACAGGAATCGCGTTTGCCGAGTGGCAGGGAACAAAAATCAATTTTCTGGATACTCCGGGATACTCCACGTTCGTGAACGACACGAAAGCCGCGCTGATCGCGGCGGACGCCGCGCTGATTCTCGTCGACGCCGCGGCGGGCTGCCAGGTGGTGACGGAAAAAGTATGGGACTACGCGACAGAGTATGAGCTGCCGCGCGGATTTGTCATCAACTGGATGGATCGCGAGCTGGCGAGTTTCGAGCGCGCGCTGGAATCCATTCAGCAAGTGTTCGGGCGCGGCGCGGTGCCGGTGCAATTGCCCATCGGCGCGGAGAAAAATTTCAAGGGCGCGATTGATCTCATCGCGATGAAGGCGCTGATGTACGCGCCGGATGGCGATGGCAAAGCGAAAGTCGAGGAAATTCCCGCGGACATGGCCGAAGCTGCCAAGGCCGCGCACGAAGCGCTCGTCGAAATGGTTGCGGAAGGCGACGACGAGCTGATGCAGGAATTTTTCGACAAGGGCACGCTGCCGGTGGAGGATTTGAAAAAAGGGCTGCACAAAGCGGTCATCGAGCGGCGAATTTTCCCCGTGCTGGTGAGCTCTGCGCTGCGAAATATCGGATGCGACGCGATTCTGGATTTCATCGTCGAGGGATTTCCGTCGGCCGCAGCGCGAGGAAAAGCCATCGGATTCAAAGACGCGGAGCGCAAAGGCGAAAGCATCGAGCGCACGGTCGGCGACAAAGAGCCGCTTTCGGTTTTCGTCTTCAAGACCATTGCCGACGCATTCGCGGGCCGCATCAGCTATTTCAAAGTGATGAGCGGCGTGCTCCACAACGACGCCAACGTCGCAAATTTCAACCGCAATACGACCGAGCGATTCCAGCATCTCGAAGTGCGCCAGGGAAAAACGGCGACGGCGATCGCCGAACTGCACGCAGGCGACATCGGAACGATCGCGAAGCTGAAAGATACGACCACGGGCGACACGCTCGGCGACAAAGCCGCGACGATTTTTTATCCCGCGGCGCGCATTCCGGAGCCGTCCATCACGTTTGCCATCGAGCCGAAGACGCGCGCCGACGAAGACCGCATCGGCGTGGCGATTCACCGCATCCTCGAAGAAGATCCCGCGCTGCGCTTCAGCCGCGACCCGCAAACCAAAGAATTTTTGCTCGCCGGCGCGGGGCAGCAGCACATCGAAGTCGTGGTGGCGAAGCTGCGCAAACGCTATCACGTCGAGCTGACGCTGCATCCGCCGAAGGTGCCCTACCGCGAAACGATTCGCGGCAAGGCCGACGCGGAAGGCAAACACAAAAAGCAAACCGGCGGGCACGGTCAATTCGGTTTGTGCCGCATCAAGATGGAGCCGCTGCCGCGCGGCGCGGGCTTCGAATTCGTCGACGATATTTTCGGCGGCGCGATTCCCAAGAACTGGATTCCTTCGGTCGAGAAGGGAATTCACGACGCGGCCGAGCGCGGCTATCTCGCGGGATTTCCCGTGGTGGATTTCCGCGCCAGCCTCTATGACGGGAAATATCACGACGTGGATTCGAGCGACATCGCCTTCAAGATCGCCGGCGCGCTGGCCTTCAAGGAAGCGATGAAGCAGGCGCGGCCGGCGCTGCTCGAGCCCATCATGAAAGTGGAAGTCTACGCGCCGGATCAATATTCCGGCGACATCATGGGCAACATCAGTTCGCGGCGCGGGCGCATCAGCGGCAGCGAGGCGCGCGGCCACAACGTCGTGGTGCGCGCGCAAGTGCCGCTGGCGGAGATGCTCAGCTACGCGAACGATTTGACGTCCATGACGCAGGGGCGCGCGGGATATTCCATGGAATTTTCGCACTACGATTTCGTCCCCGGCGAAATCGCCGAGAAAATCATCGCCGCGCATAAGCCGCACGCCGCCGAGGACGAGGAGGCCGCCTCCGCCGCCAACGGCCACTGAGGATCGGAAAGTGAAGCGTAGTAGTTCTCAGTGAGGCTTTATACCAGTGGAGTTATCACGCCTTTTATGGCGTGGAGGTTTGAAAGCATCAATTGATACTGATTAGGGGTGAAAAAAACATCTTCATATCGTGCGTTCTCACTGGAATCCTTGAGACGTTGGTAGGATCGCCAAATGGTTCCGATTTGGATGTCCCGTTGGATGGCGCTGTCTCGGTCAATATGTAATCGATAGTTCTTACCGCGCGTGAAAAAATAGGCCCCGACGTAATGAACGGCAGCATAGAAGACCATGATGATGGCCCAATTGGGAGCAGACGGAATAGTCAGATCTAGTTTAGAGGCGAGGAATTCGTTCTCTGTAGCCTTCTGCAGATGCACCTGTTTGGTGAGCAATTCGCGCCTGCTGGGCTTACAAAACTTTTTCCAAACTCGGATCACTCATGTTGAGATGGCGAGTGATATGAAAATCAAAATCAAGATGATTAAACGCATCCATGATTCGTTCTTCTTGATCGTAAATCCGTTCGTTGACCTCGAAGTCGAATTCGTCAACCACAGCAAATATTCTTAATAGTTTGCCGTCCTGCCCCATAAACACCGATCGAATTTGTGGAATAGTGCAGGTAAGCAAAAATGCAATAAACTCCCTGAGGTTCGGAATCAACTGAACGGACTCATCCTTCACAACTGACACGCCTACTAACTTAGTCCATGTTTTATCCGGTTGGTTGGTACGCAAATTTATAGACCTCTCCTGCCCTTGTTGCAGAGTAAGACTTTCCGCCGACAAGAAAACGGACGGGCGCTTATTCTCTGACTGAACGATGGCAGAAGGTTCGATAGCACACGCCATACTATGCTTGCCTCTTAAGGTTATCTGGTATGTCTGTTGCCACTACGTTTGATGCGTTAACCATGTACATAGGATCGCCATTAGGCAGGTATTCGTCCAAGCGCACAATGCTCGATGCGACGGCTTTTAACTTAACTTTTGTCCCGTCTTCTAGAATGTAAGAATTCCAAGATTCACGCTCGGTCTCAAACTCAATTTCCTGCCCCATTATTTCTCTCCCACCGAAATTGTATTTTTTCTTTGGAGCCATGAGGCTGGTCTCTTCTCCTACAAAGGGCTGTTTAGGTAGTCCTCAGTATTTACACTCTTTTATGCTTCTTTGCAATCACTTAGACAATGGAACGACGGTACGGGTTGTACTGTATCCGATACTGGTCCGCCGGGCCAAGGATACACGCGCGAGTAACAGGCCCCGGTGTCACTGGCACCTACGATGATTTGCCACGACCGCCCCTAACCCCTTTCTTTCCGTTTTTTATTTTTCTCCCAGCCGTATTTTTCCCTTGCAATTCTGTTGCCTTTGTGGTAAATTGCTCACCAAGAGTATCGGCTTCCGCTGCGTTCAGGTTGGCGGTGCCGCCAACCTGATCGAAGTCTAATCACGCAAACTCAAAGGAGATTCGCCATGGCGCCCAAATCCGCCAATATGGACGTGTATTCCCGCGCGGCCTTCCTCGCCGCTCAAGTCGATTCGCTTCTCGGCCCCACTCCCGCAAAATCCTCTGCCGTTCCTGAAATCTCAGCGCCTCAATCCCAAAAATCAAAGGAGAAACCCTCCATGCCTGCCCGCCGTGGCGGGCCTGCTCGCCTGGGCGAGCGCGCCTCGTCCGCATCTCGCGCCAAATCCTCGCTTCGCGCTCGCCGCATCGCCAAATCGAAAATCAAAATCAGCGTTTCGCCGGAACCCAGCTTCGAACATCATCGCCGCAAGTGCCAGGTCTGCAACCACCCTGAACGTGAAGCCATTGAGGAGCTTTTCGTCAACTGGCACAGTGCGCGCGACATCAAATTCGA
>JASHRL010000133.1 GCA_030037355.1 Candidatus Acidiferrales bacterium
GCAGCGAGCTTCGGCTTGATTCCGCGCCAAGAATGGCCGTAGCGCGTGATGACAATCTTGCCTTTCACAGAAATACCCATGCGCGCAAGTTCTTCATAGTCTTCCGGCACGCCGTAATTCACATAGACGAGTGGCGCAGTGACATCGCCATCGGCAGAATAGGCGTTGTACGTCGGCAATTGTTCGCTGTGCTGAGAGGAAGTCGGGTCGACCGCAATCGTCGGCTCTTCCAGCTTTGCGACGTAATGAGTTGGCGACACAAGCTCGAGCTCACGCTCTTTCGGCGTTGGGAAAAGAACATAAAACGTCTCGATGTGCGCGTCCCAGCCCCATTTCTTGTATTGCGCAAGAATCCACTGGCTGTTCTGCGCGTCGTAAGGCGAACCCACATGGTGCGGTCGCGCCGCGAGCAACTGCATGTATGTCTTCATATTATCCGGCGAAGGAATGGCCTGAAATTTCTGTTCCCAGCTTTGTTCATCCGCTGAAGAATTCCCGAAAAAGCCGGCAAGACCTGCCTGCTCTTCCTGCTGGCCGATGGTGACCAGCGGAAGGCAGAGAATCAAGCCCATCAATAAAGCGAAACGGCGCATTGAACCTCCTAAGTGTTAGTGACAATCGATTTGAAGAACTCTAGGGCGTCACACCGCCATACTTTGGAATGTGCGTGGAGGCAACGTTCTTGTAGACAACTCCACCTTTCATGACAAATACCACTCGACGGACCGCAGTAATGTCTTCAATTGGATTCCCGGCAAGAGCGATGATGTCCGCCTGAAGGCCTGGCGCGATGGAGCCGATTTCACTCTGCAAATTCAGAGACTTCGCCGCAAGAGAATTTGCAGAGATAAGAGCTGCCATTGGATCTTGGCCGCCGTCGCGCACACGATCAACGAGCTCTTCGGCGTTTCGCCCATGAGCGCCGGCAACTGCGTCTGTACCGAAGACGATTTTCAGGCCGGGAGTCTTTAGTGCGCGATGATAGAGGTCGGCGTCGAGCGGCAGGGCTTGTTTCATTTGTTGGAATCCGGATTCCGTGTAATTGCCGATGCCGAGGTAGCGCTGTTCATTGTCGAGGTAGTTTTGAATGACGAGTCCAACCTGTGGATCGAAATACGTACCGTGGTTCGCCATCAACTTCAGGTCGCCATCCGTGGCAAATGTACCGTGCTCGACCTCCGTGCAACCGGCAAGCGTTGCCATACGCACGGAATCGCGATAAGCATGAACTAGCGTCCGAAGCCCGCGTTTTTTCGCTTCACCGCACGCCGCATCAAGCTGATCCTGAGAAAGTGTCGGCCCGCCTCCATCACGAATACTCTGCGACGCGAAAATCTTGATGAGATCCGCGCCATCGTCGGCGACCTTGTCAACGTACGCACGGATCTGCTCAGGAGTGCCTGTCGCGGGACCTCGCCCGAAGAGTGGGCGCAGCGCGGTAAGAATTCGCGGACCGGGAATCTCGCCCCGGTTAATCATATCGCGCAGAGGTTTGTCCTCCGGCGCACCGACGCTCTGGACCGTGGTGAATCCACCCATCAGGGTCAGCCACGCGTTTGACTCGTACGCGAGAGTGGCCTGCTCCGGCGTTTCGTTCTTGTCCTCGGCGCGTCCGTTGGGGCCGAAATGATAGGTGATGTGGACATGGCAATCGATCAGCCCGGGAAGAAGCGTCAAACCGCGCAGGTCATAGGTGACCGGGCCCGCGTCCGGATCAATGCTGATGATTTTCCCATCCTGGACAACTATGTGCGTGTCATGTAGGACGTTACCGCGACCGTCAAGCACAGTGCTGGCAGCGATAACAATCGGCTTCTCCTGCGCGTAAGCGCAACAGGAGAACATAAGGGCGAACAACAAAACTGCAAACCGCATCGAAGTTCTAGTCATTCAATCACATCCAAGATGACCCGCGTGTAACACGACGGAAAGGCCAATGTCAACCGAGAAGACGTGTTGTGGCGGCATCCCGTTACAGAATAAAACTTGGTAGCCCATAACTTATTTCGCCCGCGCGGCATTTCGGCCCCCAACCAGCCATTCTGAAATGATGCCTTTTTCGCGCCATCCTCTTGCCCAATGAACGAATGGAACCCTCCCTGCTGGTAACATTGGTAAGTTGCCTCCGAGGGGGACGGCTTTTAGTGTGACCGAGTCGAAGCTATCAAACGACCCCGGCGTCCAGAAGCGGCGCAGCACGCGAATTGCGCAGACTGTGCCGATCACCGTTATTGGTGTGGATGCACTGGGCCAGGCGTTTAAAGAACGCACTTCGACCGTGTCTATCAACTGCCACGGCTGCAAATACCAGTCCAAGCATTACGTTCCAAAAACTTCCCAGATCACAGTCGAAATACCACGGGCGGATTCCGATGCCCCGCCGCGCATTGTTGACGCGCGTGTTGCATGGGTGCAGCGTCCGCGCACGGTGCGCGAGCTTTTCCAAATTGGCGTCGAGTTCCCCACTCCGGGCAACGTGTGGGGCATCGCGTTTCCTCCAGCCGACTGGTTCCCTCTGCCAAACGAAGAGCCAGCGCTGGAAATTCCCTTGTCTGCGCCATCCCTTCCTGCAGCAACGGCGGAACAGCCTGACCACAGCGCGACGGAACGGGCGACGCCCACGCTCGAACCGCCCGCCACGCTCGTCGAAACGCCCGCGGAAGCTGCCAGCAGCGTTCCAACCGAAAGCAAGGTCCGAGTGCTGCCGACCCCGGCGTCCGCACAGCAAGCTCAGTCTCAAGCCCAGGAATCAATGTCTATGGCGCGCCAGATGGCGCGACTTCTGGCTGAGGCCAAGCAGCATTTACGCCAGTCGATGCAGGGTGGGGCCGCTGAGGCGGTCGCTCAGGAAGTGCGCACCGCTCGCGAGCAGGTCGAGTCGCAGCTGCGCGCCACGGTAAACGAGGCTGTTCAGGAATCGGCCACCAAGGCCGCCGAAGCATCGGTCCAGGGTGCCGTCCAAAAAGCGGTCCACGGCTCGTTGCAACAGTTGGTTGAACAGGCCACCGAACAGGTCGTGAAGAACACACTGACTGCTTTCGAGCAGGCACGGCAAGCCGCCATCCCCAAACCAGAAGAACTGGACGCGCACGTACGTTCCGCAGTGCAGCGCGTCGTCGAGAAATCCGCCGCGAAGCTCGCCGAGCAAACAGTCCAGCAGAGCGTGCGGCAAACGATAGAACTGGTGGTGAAGCAATCGGTCCAGCAGGCAGTCGAGCAAGCCTCGGGAAAGCTTGCGCCTGTGGAAGCATCTGCCACCATCATTCCTCCAACGGAGGAAATGCTGCGGCAATTGGATGAAGCCGCGCAAGCTCGTTTGGCAAACTGGCGGAAAGAAATCGAAGATGCCGCCGGGAAGCTGCAGGCCCAGAC
>JASHRL010000134.1 GCA_030037355.1 Candidatus Acidiferrales bacterium
GAATCGTCGACCACGAGATAACGGACAGGGTTGCTGTCCTGCTTTCGAGTCAATGGCGTAAACGGTTTCATAACATTCTCCTCAGTTGCGCCCGGAACTTCCGGCGAACTACTGCAATCGCCCCGGGGTTACAGAACTTTCTTCACTGCTTTCTTCCTCCAATTCAGGACACTGGGCATACAAAAAATTGGGCAACGCTTCGAGACTGATGACGCGGGAAATGTAGCCGTGTTCGACAGCGCTGCGCGGCATGCTATCGACAACGCAAGAACCGGAATCCTGGGCAAGCGTGAGGCCGCCGGCGTCGCGGATGAGGCGAATGGCGTCGACACCGTCGTCGCCCATGCCGGTCATCAGCAGGGCGATGGCCTGGGAGCCGAATTCCTTGGCGACGGAGCGGAAAAGGACGTCGGCGGAAGGACGATGGCCATTGACGCGAGCGGTTTCCGAAAGCACGACAATGTGGCCGGTGGCGGCACGCCGAATGTGAATGTGCCGATTTCCCGGGCAGATGAGAGCCTGGCCAGCGATGAGAGGTTCGCCGGAGCGAGCTTCGCGGACTTTAATCATGGATGATTCATCCAGACGGCGAGCGAGCATTTCGGTAAACCCTTCGGGCATGTGCTGAACGATAAGGAAGCAGCCGGAGAAGTCGGCGGGAATCTGAGAGAGCATATACTCAAGCGCGTTTGGCCCGCCGGTGGAAACGCCCACGGCGATGACGCGAGTCGGCGGACGGAAACGATTGACCTTCGGCATGGTGCTTTTCGGGCGCGCCGGAAGCACTTCCATCATCACCTTGGGGAAACCCGCTTTGGCGGCAGCTTTGATTTTGAGAGCCAGCTCACCCGCGATTTCCTGCAAGTTGCCGGCAGCGGCGGCGTTGGGCTTGGTGACGAAATCGAATGCGCCGAGCGAGAGAGCTTTCAAAGTCGCGCGGGCGCCATTGCGCGAATGTGCGCTGAAAACGATGACGGGCAACCGGAAGCGGCGCGTGATCTCGCGCATGGTTTCGAGGCCATTCATGCGCGGCATCTCGAGGTCGAGCGTGATGACCTGCGGCTTGAGTTCCTCGATTTTTTTCAGGCCGAATGTGCCGTCCATTGCCGTGCCCACCACCTTGATCGAACCGTCCTGCTCCAAAATTTGCGGAATCAATTTGCGCATTAATGCTGAGTCATCAACAACGAGTACACGGATAGGGTCGCTCACGCGATCGCTCCCAATGCCGGCAAACGAGCGAGCCGGCTGGCGACGACGGGTATGTTCAAAATCAAGACTACGGTGCCATCGCCAAGAATCGAGGCGCCGCTGACGAAGTCCGAAGACGACAGACGATCGTCGAGGGCCTTGATGACCAATTCCTCTTCACCCATCAAACTATCCACAACGAGACCGAACTTTCTTTCGCCCGCGCCAATGATGATGACGAAAGATTTGCTGGAGGCCGCCTTGCCGCTCTGCGCAGTGAGGCGGTCCAGATGAACCAGAGTGAGCAACTGGTCGCGGAGGCGGATGACTTCGTAATCATCGACGCGATGAATTTCCGAACCCGCGACGCGCGTGATCTCGACCACATTGGCGAGCGGGACGGCATAAAGATGGCCAGCGACCTTGAAGAGAAGCGCTTGAATGCTCGCGAGCGTGAGAGGCACGAAAATACGAAACGTGGTGCCGACACCCGGCTCGGAATCCGTCTCGATCGTGCCCTTCAGGCGTTCGAGAGCGCCAATTACGGCGTCCATGCCAACGCCGCGGCCAGAAACTTCCGTGACCCGATCGGCGGTGCTGAGGCCGGGCTGGAAAATCAAGCGCGTGGCATCTTCCTCGGTGAGCTTGCTTGCGTCGGCGCTGGAAATGGAACCGCGCTCGACGGCGCGGCTGACGAGTTTCTTGCGGTCGATGCCGCGGCCATCGTCGGAAACTTCGATGACGACTTGATTGCCCTGGTGATAAGCGTTGAGGCGAATGACACCGCTTTTCGATTTGCCGCTGGCTTCACGCTCCTCCGGAGTCTCGATTCCGTGATCGACGGCGTTGCGAACCAGATGAGCGATCGGTTCGGCGAGCGCATCGAGGATGCCTTTATCCAGATCGGTATGCTCGCCGGCGATTTCGAGCGTGACTTCGCGGCCGCAGTTGATGGAGACATCGCGGACGATGCGCGGAAAGCGACGAAAGAGCTGCTCGACAGGAACCATGCGGATTTTCATCACGGAGCGCTGCAGATCTTCGAGGACGCGCGACTGGAAGGCGAGCGCGTCGGCGAAACGGCTGCGCAGAGGATCCTTGGCGTGATGTTTTTCGAATTCGATGATGGTGCGATGGAGCATGGATTTGCCGATGATGAGTTCGCCGATAAGATTGAGAACCGTGTCGATGCGCGTGGCGTCGACGCGCAAAGTATTTTGCGCGGCGGCCAAAGTGGCGGAAGCGCGGGCCTCGCGGCGCAATTCTTCCGATTCCGGCGCGGGAACCGGACGAGGCTGCGCTGCGCGAGGTTTATTGACCGACACGGCAGCGCCGGAAGCATGCGCTTCGGCCTGCAAGAGAACGTCGAGCAGATCCTGCGAAGGCTCCTGCGCCTCGCTTACTTGCTGAATGGTGATCTCCGTGACAACGGAAGGAATGCGACACTTTTTTGCCAGTGCGCTTTTCGAATGTTGAGTCGCGATGGCCGCTTCGATGTGCGCGGCGAACTCCGCTGAGGCGACATCCGACGGATGAATCGCGAGGATGGAACCGACACCTTCCAAAACATTTCGGATGAGCTGAAACGCGGCGGAGCGCATGCCGCTCGAAGGATCGATTTGCAGAGCAATATTGAAAACGCGCTCGGCATGCCCCAAGGCATTGGAAATGCGATCTCGTTGCGCAGCGTTCCAATCAAATTTCGGCGAGAAACCTTCGACTGGCGCCGGAGCGGGCTGCCGCTTTGAAGGCGTGGAAGCGATCTGGCGAATATGTTCACGAAGCGCTTCGCCCGTGGGAGGCGGGAGCGATTTGCGATAGGCGGCCAGCATGGCCTGGAAGGTGTCGGCGGCGGTGAAGATCACCTCGACGAGAGAATTTTGCGCGCCACGAATCGCCTGCGGAGCGAGGGCGTCTTCCATTTCATGCGCGAGAGAGCTCAGTTCCTGGAAACCACACGCGGCGGAATCGCCCTTGAGCGTATGGACGATGCGGCGAACGCGGCGGACGATTTCGGAATCGTCCGGATGCGCTTCGAGCTCGATCCCGGCCTCATTGAGCTCCTGCAGCAACTCCTGCGCGCTCTCAAAGAAAAGCTCGCGGAGTTCGGCAGCGCGTTCGTCGGGAAAGAAGTTCACGCCTGGCCCTCGATTCGCTGATAAGCAGTACCGTTATTCTGGTGAATCATTTTGAATTTCGTGGTCAGACCGAAGAGGCTCTCGGCGTGGCCGACGAAGAGATAGCCATCGGGATTCAAGCAGCGATAAAACTTGTCGATCAGGCGCTTCTGCTCGGCTTCATCGAAATAGATCATGACGTTGCGACAGAAAATAATGTCGTTGCGCTGGGGCAAGAATTCGGCCTTGAGGTTGTGAAAGTCGAACTGAACGAGGCTCTTCAGCGCGGGCTTGATGGCATATTTATCGCCCATCTTCTCGAAGTAACGCAGGCGGCAAGTGTAATCGACCGATTCCATCTGATTTTCGGTGTAAAGCCCCTGCTCGGCCTGGAGCAGCGCGGAATAGCTAATGTCGGAAGCGAGGATTTCCACTTTCCAGGGCGGCGGCACCAGCGGCTTTGGCGAGGGCATGTCGAAAGGCAACGGATTGCGCAAGTAATAGTAGGCGAGCGCATCGCAAATCTGGATCGCCATGGTGTACGGTTCCTGGCCCGTGGAGCAGCCGGCGCTCCAGAAGCGAAGCGAGAAATCACGGCGCTCCTGCTTCCGGTGCAAGAGACTCTCGAGAACTACTTTGGAGAACAACTCCAACTGCGGAAGGTTGCGAAAAAAACTGGTTTCGTTGACGGT
>JASHRL010000135.1 GCA_030037355.1 Candidatus Acidiferrales bacterium
ACTTCGAGCCACTTGTGAAATTTATTTTCTTCGGTCCAGATGCGGCCCATCTCGGGGCGCGTGTATCTCGGAATCAACGCTTGTTCTCCTGGCCTCAGCGGCGGCAATGCAGACGCGCGTGCAGCCGTCGAACCGATTTTGCTAGATGAGATTGGAACGCTTCGCGCTTCTATGATAACCGAAAACGAGGGCGCGGCGGGAGGAAAGCGCCGGCGAAGGGCGAAGCGAGCGATGGCGGGAATTCAGGCGGGATGAAGGCGTTCGCGGATGGAGATGATGCGATTTTGCTTGCGAGTCGCGAGGCGCGTCATGGGAACGACGCGCAAGGACGAATTCAAAAGCGGGAGATTTTGCGGCTCCGGCGGAATTTCGTGGCTTCCCAGGGTTCGCTGGGCTTTCTGAATCAAATCCCAGCGGCTGGGGACGCCGAATTTGCCGAGGAGCGAAGAGACATGGAATTTCACGGTGCGGACGGAGATGTTGAGGCGATCGGCGATTTCCTTGTTGCCGCGATTGCGCATGACTTCCTTCAGGACTTCGCTTTCGCGCGGGCTCATGGCGATCGAGCAGGAAAGTTTACGGCCGAGCCTCAGAAGATCTTCAGCGTGGCGCGTGATGCGGTCGATGAGCGCGTCTTGCGCGGGAACGCAGACGAAGTAATCCTGCGGCAATTCGCCGCGCACCATGCAGCCGAGAGCGAGCAAACTTGCGGCGCGGCCTACGGCCTCTTCGGCATCGCCATTGACTTCGACCTGGAAGCGATGCGAACCGGTGCGCCTGTCGCAGAAAATCAGGAGATCTGGCTGGCGCGGAAGAGTTTTCTTGTGATTCGTGGATTGCTCGGCGTCCTTGGATGAAAGAAGCCGGCGCGACTTCGGACTCTTTCGAAGAATTTCCGCCCCCTTGCAGCCGGAATGGGTTCGACTTCGGGGGCAGGCCGTGGGCCGCTGGGAAATTCCGTTTGAGTTTATGCCATCGATAAAGCGCGCCAGGCAGCTATGAAAGCGACAAATGTTTAGAGAACAAGTAGAGTCAAAAATTCCCAGACCAATCCCCGCGAAAAGTGGAGCAATTTTCAGGCCGCGAGAGAGGGAAATTCCAAGTATTCGGATATCAAGATTTTACAAAGCGTGCGTGAGGAAAAAACCGGACCACGCAGGGAGAAAATTGCACGCATCGCGCAAATTTTTCTGAGTGGAGGTGCAAGTCGAACGGCTCTGCGGAGTTCAAAGGAAGCGAAAAGTTCTATAAATTCAGCGGGCCGAGAGGAACGCGCTGCGAAGCGATGAGGAGCTGGCCACGAAATGCGGCTTCGCTGGGGCGGCGATTGAGCGCTTCGGAAGCGGAGATCTGGACGAGATCGGGATTGTTGTTGGTTTCGGAGACGTGGGCGAGAACGAGAAACTGCGCGCGGCCGTCGAAGCCTTCGGGATCGGCAAGATATTCGCTGACGATGTGGTTCGAGAGATGGCCCGTGCGGCTCATCACGCGCTGCTTGATGTGCCATGGATACGGCCCGACCTTGAGCATTTCGAGATCATGATTGGACTCGAGAATCAGGCAATCGGCTTCGCGCAAATGGAATTTCACGAGCTCGGGGAGATAGCCGAGATCGGTGACGATGGCGACTTTGGTGCCGTTGACGCGAAAGGCGTAGCCGACGGGATCGGCGGCATCGTGAGGCACGGAAAACGGAGAAACTTCAATGTCGCCGACGATGAAACGCTCGCCGGCGCGGATGTGCTCGACGCGCGCCATTTTTTTGCTCGAACCTTCGGGCAAGGTTTTGAGAATCTCGGCGCAGGTGGCCTGCGTGAGATAGGCAGTTGCTTGCCAGTGGCCGAGAAGCTGTGGAAGGCCGCTCGAATGATCGGTGTGCTCGTGGGAGATCAGAATGCCGTCGATGCGTTCGGGAGACTTGCCCAAAGCGGCCAAACGGCGAAGGGTCTCCTTGCGGCCAAGACCGGCGTCCACCAAGAGGCAGGTACGCTCCGTTTCCAGCAAAGTGGCGTTGCCGGAACTGCCGGAAGCCAGAATGGAAACCCGTAAGCTGATGCGCCCTCGCTAGCCGTTCGAGCCCGCAACGGCCTGCAAGGCATGATGGCAAAGGCAGTGACGAGTGACAAGTGAAAAGTGACAAACGAAGAGCGAAGTCAAAAAGGGCAAAAAGTACGAAGATGAAAAGTGGCGTGTTGTCGAGGCCTATGACAAGCCAAAGGCGAAGAGAAAAATTATTGCAGAAATCTTCAGGTTCTTTACTGGGTGTGATTTTCCATAGAAGTATCCTTTCTGAGCATGCTCACGAATATCGCCAAAGCCGCAAGGAACGCCACTGCCATCAATGCGGCGTGCAAATCCCGAATCAATGGAACTGTCGAAGCCGGAACTAGATTTGTGATCACGCCAAGGAAGACAGCCGTGCCGAAACTGCCTAGTAGAAATCGCTCGGTGCCTCGGCTCATGCGCCAGCATTCGACTGCGGTCCAAAGAAAACACGCATAGAAAAATAGATTTATCGTTATGGCCGCCCAATTGGGCAGGAAGTGCAGAAAATGCGGATCAAGGAGCCACTGAGGATGTTGCCGAGGCGGGATGAAGGCGCGCCAGCTAGCGTGGCTCTTCAGTGTTCGGGGGTACCACTTCCATATATCCGCGCCTCCAGTGAGGGCACTTCGACAATCCAGCACAGTGCAAAGTGCAATAAAGCAGAGCACGAAGGCCGCGACGGCTTTATTGCGGATGAATGGACCTTCGAATCCAGGCTGGCTCATTGGGCGGATTATACAGGACGAGGAGAGCGTCAGCAGGCGAAATGAGAAGAAGTGAGTGTGAATCCATCGAGGTTGCCGAGGATTGCCGCGGAGACGCGGGCGGATTGAAAAATTTCGCGGGCGACATCCCGAACTTCGGCGGAGGTGACGGCTTCCATCGCGGCGATGCGTTCTTCGATGGGAGTGTATTCGCCGAAATAGAGATATTGCCTAGCGAGATCGCTCATGCGTGCGCCGGTGGATTCGAGCGAAAGGAGAGTCGCACCTTTGAGATTGGCTTTTGAGCGGCGGAGCTCTTCGTCAGGGACGGCATTCTCTTTCAGGTCGCTCAATTCGCGGAAGACGGAGGCGACCAATTGCTCGACGGTGGCAAGACTCGTTCCCGCATAAATCGACAGCATGCCGGCATCGCGATAATGATTCGCGTCGCTGAAAACGGCATAGGCGAGGCCCTGCTTTTCACGGATATTTTGAAAAAGGCGCGAAGACATTCCGCTGCCGAGAAGATTATTGAGCACCATGGCGGCGTATCGCTTGGA
>JASHRL010000136.1 GCA_030037355.1 Candidatus Acidiferrales bacterium
ATCCCAACCCCGTTCCTTTGCCCACCGGCTTCGTCGTGTAGAAGGGATCAAACGCGCGATTCAAATCCAGGAACCCCGGGCCGCTGTCCTCAAATCCAAAAATAATGCGTCCGTCGCGGCGGCTCGCGTGAATGCGGATCACCCTCTTGCGGCTTTCCTCGAGCGAGTCGCAGGAGTTGTTCAGCAAATTGAGCAGAATCTGTTTCAATTCGTCTTCGCCGATGGATAGCGGCGGCAGCATGGCCTCGATTTCCGTCTGTACGTCGATTCCCAGCTTGCGCACGTGAAATTCCCGCAGTTGCAGAACGTCGCGCAAAATGGCTTCGAAATTGGAAGCTCGCTCGGTCGAGTTGTTCTGGCGCGCGAAACGCAGCAGCCCGCTCAGGATCCGATGCATTCTTCGCGCCTCATTCCCAAGTTTGGCGACCTTCCGCGACGCGTTTTCGTCTTTCACTTGTTCGGCCAGCAATTCCGAGTACCCAATGATCCCTGTCAGCGGATTGTTCAACTCGTGCGCGACGCCCGCGACGAGCTGTCCCAATGCTGCCAATTTCTCGGACCTCACAAGCTGATGGTGCAGACGCGCATTTTCGATGGTGACGGCCAGGTCCGCAGCAAACAATTCCACCTTCATGATTTCGGATGAACTCAGTCCGTCAACGCCAACAGGCAACAGCACGATCCACCCCAGGCATGTTCCCCGCCTGGTCACAAGCGGGACCACGATCTCCGAAGCGCCGGAAGAATTCACAGCACTCTGTCCGTTGCTGATAATGGAAGCGTACGGCGGCAATCGGAACGAATTGTTCGCCACCTTTTGCCCAGCTGCGCAAAGTTCGCCGACACGGCCTAGACTCCAATTTGCCGATAGCTTTTTCAATGTCTCTTGATCCGCCGGCGAAAATCCGCTCGACCCGGCAAGAACCACCGACCCGTCTTCCTGCGCCAGGATCACCGCGGCTCGCCTTACTTCTGTTGTTTCCGTGAGCGCATCGGCGATTTCGCTGCAGACCGTTGCTGGGTCGGCGCCGCTCAAGAGCCGCGAAGTAATCCGCGAAAATCGCGTCAGCAACGCGTTTTCTGCGTGCTCGCGCGCGCCATTTTCTTCGACGATTCGCGATTTCTCCTCGAAAGCGGAAAGAATCATTCCGAAAGCTACGAAAAATTTGGGGACATTCCAGAGCTCCGGATTCACCTGCATGTGCGGATACACTTGCTCCAGCAACGCGCCGACTGGAAAGACTCCTCCCCACGCATAGAATCCGCCCGAGACCGTCATTACGCCCACCGAACGGCGGGGAAATCGCATCCAGAACAGGAAGCCGCAAACTCCAAAAGTCATCGCCAGCATCGCGTGCACGCCGGGATTGAAATCGCCTCTCCACTGGGCACGAAGGGCGTAGATTCCAACCGCAGTGAACAGCAGCGCCAGAACCATGTTTGACCGTGAGCGCTTCTCATGCGCGAAAAGAGCAAATCCTGCTATCCCAAAAAAGAAAATCGCCAATGCGCCCGAAAGCGCCCATCGGTTCTGCATTCCAAACGTAATCGCAAAGGAATGAAAGGTCGCCGCCGGTCCCAGAATCGCCAGCAGGATGTTCCTGCGCAGATGGTCTTCCGCGGATCGCGCCAGAGAAACCAGGAAAATCACGCCTGCGAGTTCCAGCGCCGCCAGGTCAACCGACTCAATAAAACTTTCGATGAAGCCCGTGTGTGTCTCGAAGATCTGCACGAAAAAGTGCACAAAAATCAGCGTCCAGGCGAACATCCACAGCCGGGTTCGCACGGAAGGCGAGTGTTTCTGCAAAGAAATGAACGTCCCCAGGAGGACGGCGAGAATTAGGATTGTCGGCAGTTTTTCGGATAGACCGGCCACAGTTCGCCCTTCGCTCTTCTTCGGTGCGCAGCGAAGTTAGCAGTGCAATCAGGCCGCCATCAATCCATCGAAGGTACTATTTGATTAGTTTGCGCAAAGCGGCAATCACGTGGTAAGTGATTGGTTTATTTGGAGATGCGGAATTTCAACTCCACCGTCGCGCCTTCCGGAAGCTGCACTTTTTCGTCCGGAACAAAAACGCCGCCGCTGAAGTGCGCTGTGACCCGCCCTGACGCAGATGTTTCACTGTGGTCCTGCGTCGCAGTCTTTGCATCCATCCGCGCCGCATAACTTACACTGCCGGTGCGGTCGAGTGCGAGGTTCGCCAGCTCATCTGCTTCGCTGTTCATTTCGCGCGGCACATGCTCGATTACGAAATAATCCAGCGCTCGCGAAAGCTTCTGCGCGCGCTCGTGAAGCGCTTTGAGTTCCTCGTTCTTCACTTTGTAGCGCCCCTGCATCTGCCGCACGATCAGCTCGGAATCACTCCGCACGCGCAGCGCGCGAATGTGGTGCGCTGCAGCGTAATCGAGCGCCGCAATCAACGCATAGTATTCCGCCGCGTTATTCGTCTCGCGCCCTATGTATTTGCCTATCTCTGAGATCTTCTCGCCGTTCGGCCCGCGCAGCACCAGCGCATACGCCGCCGGGCCCGGATTTCCGCGCGATGCTCCGTCGATATTGGCGATGTGCACGCCCGCCGGCGGCGCATCTGCGTGAGAATCCGCGAATAACCGTGCGCTGGATGGCGGATAAGACTTTGCGGAGCGTCGCATCACGCGAATTCAGGGGAGCGTTTGTTGTTAGAGTCGGAACAAAGGCAATCAAAGAGAATCAATGAAAATCCGTCGCTTGCTTGCACTTCAGTTTTCACCGGATTGCGCGCCTGAGGTTTGCGCCGCCGCCTGCGCAGCGGGCGCTTCGACGTAGTAAAGAATCCGCGTGCAAAGCTCACAATGATAAAGCTCTTCCTGATTGTCGTCGCGGCTGAGAATCTGAAAAACGTGCGGTCGAATCCGCGCCCCGCAGGCTGAACACGCTTCTCCGCGCACTTCCGCCACGGCCACGCCGCCGTGTTTTTTCGCGATGCGCTCGTAATGGTCCATCAAATCTTCGGGAATCGTAGCGACAATCTTCGCGCGCTCTGCCTCCAGCCCCGCGCGTTCTTTTTCCGCAACGGCCTTTTCGCTCTCGATCTGTGCTCGCTCCACGCGTACTTCCTCTTCGATCTGCCTGAAGGATTTCTCCGCCGCTTTCACCTGTCGGTCATATTGCTCGCTCGAGACCATTTCTTCGAGCAATCGATCTTCAGCCTTGGTAATTTCCGCCTCGGCCATTTCGATTTCGTGCTGAAGCGCCTTGTATGCTTCGTTGGTTTTCACCTGGAAGGCCTGATCTTTATACTTGCGGACTTTTTCCTTCCATTGCTCGACGTCCAGCTCGTACTTCTTGCGTTCCTTGAGCGCCGTCGTATGTGACTCTTTGTTTTTCTCCAGTTCGGCTTTGCCGGCCGCGAGACGTGCGTCCACACTGGCCAGTCGTTTCGGAAATGTCGCCAGCCGATCTCGGACAGCGTTCAGCCGCTTATCGACCTCTTGAAGTCCCAGAAGTTCCTTGAGGATTGCTCTCACCGTACCTCATTTTAGCACAGCAGACAGCCCGCTCTCGCCGTTCATTGCAGCGCCCCACTACAGTGCTTTGTCCAGGAACGCAATCGCGCGACGCCACGCCTCCCTCTGAGCTTCCGCATCTGCTTCTGTCGCCCCTCCAAGCGAAACCGGAAACCTCATAGCCGCAGAACGCGACGCCCGCACGGTCGTCGGCAAGAATGGATAGCGCAGCTCGTGCCCAGCCTTTGGATAGTGAATGTGCTCGACTTCGTGCGCGAACCGGTTCGCTCGCACTCTCGCCACGATTCTCTCCGCCATCTCCGCCGCTGGCCAAACGTGGTCGTCCCCGCCGGAAATCAGCAGAATCGGCCCGTTCGCGCGCTCGACGGGAATCTCCGCGTCGCGGACGGCCTTGCCGTTTCGCAGCGCCGCGCGGAACAGATTTCGAAACTTCACCGGCCGTCTCAGCGCAGCCACGGGCACAGCCGAACGCCACATGAATTCCCTGAGCGGCAGCGGCGCAAATGGCAGCGGCCTGCCGTGCCATGTCCAGCACGGAATAATTTCGCCCGTAGCCTTGTCTCTGCCGCCAGAGCCCCACGAAATCGCGCTCGGCGCGTACGCCACCACTGCGCCGATTTGCAAGAACATCGAACTTAGAATCAGCGCTAGCTCCGAGCCTCGCGAAACGCCAATCACTCCGATTCGCCGCGCATCAACCTCGGGCTGGCGTCCGAGCCAGGCGAGCGCGCGTTCAAAATACTCCATCGGCACTCTGTGCAGCCACGCGGGCAGCGGAGGCACGCCGAAATAAGCCAGCGCCATCGTCGCGAATCCGTGGCGCGACAGCACCGCCGCCTTGTCCAAATCGTATCCGCCGCCCGAGCCGCCGAGAACCATCACCACGCGATGCAGCCCATGTTCCGAAGGAAGAAAAAGTCGCCCGACCAAACCCTCTTCGTGAACTTCGCGCATTTCTGTCCCGGCCATCAGCCATTTCCGCGTCAATTCTCCCGACGCAACTGGGCGTCCGGCCACATCCACCGTGAGCTTCACTTGGTCCGGCTCAGCTGCTTCCTTTCGAAATGTCGCCTGGCCACGGCGCGTATGTTCAGCACCGCGCGCTGGCCTCATCGACCAGAGAAGCCCCATCGCGTCTCTTCCGCGATAGGTTCCCTCGCGCGATTCCTGTTTCGAGACATCGACACAGCCGTTCTCATCCGCTTCAAAAACTCCACACGACTCCCATCGCCGCCCGGCGTCGTCCGCGACGCTGGCTCGCAGCATGACTCGCGCGTTCGGCTGCAATCCGCGTACACAAATCATCACCTCTTCATCAATGAA
>JASHRL010000137.1 GCA_030037355.1 Candidatus Acidiferrales bacterium
GAAATTTCCATCGAGGCCATTGAAGACCACATTTCGATCTACGTTGAAGATCAGAAGGTTAAGAGCTTGGTGGACGAAAGTTTCGCTCAAGGATTGGTCGGATTCGTGATCTCCGGCCCAGGTCGCGCCACCTTCCGGAACTTAGTCGTGGAGCAGAAATAGATGAAGATTCTGTGCGAAATTCGCACTGGAAGGCGCGTAATGTGCTTTTACGTCTTTTTGGAGTGCGGCGGTCCGCCACGCGGATTTCGGTTGCGGTGGGGACCGCAACCGAAACTCGACGCCGCTTTGCCTTTCGCAATCGCGCAGCGAAGCAAATCCTCTTCCTCTAGTAGGCACTGAATACTGCGCGCGAAAGCGCAGCCTTTTTCCTCTGGCGCGCGCCTAGAGCGCGAAGGCTCCGCCTTCGCATCTCTGCGCGCCCCGTCGCCGAAGTATGAAAATTCTCGAAGTCGCATCCACGACCTGGCTGACTAGCCCGCGCCGGCCAATGCCCGGCCAATTCTCCGCTTTCCATGCGCGCCTTCGAATTTCCCGCCCGCGCCGCTGCAAGACCATTTGGATTTTTCCCCGCCGCCTTGATTTCTTTCTTGACAACAGCTGTACTACATGATAAGTATGTACCCGCAAGCTGCATCGGCGGCTTGCGGAGAACTTGGGAGTAAGGAGACAGGGTGGGCCGCGGAGACGCGGCCTTTTGTTTTTTCTAGGCCGCGCAAAGGATAGTAGCCGATTTTCGGCGGAGGCGCCTCAAACGCTGTAGCCGCATTCTGGAGAAGGAGTTTCATGGACCGCGATAGCCGAATTGGAGGCGAAGGCGTTTCGCTTTTTATGCGCCTTTCATGCCTTTTCGTGATTCTAATCGCTAGGGATATGAATTATTAGAACTCGATGCAAATGATAGAAAACAAACAACGGGAGGTCGTTCTAATCGCTGATTCTTTCGGTTTTTTGAAAAACTTTGCGATTTCGAACACTCGCCTCCGCAGGCCATTTTTCCCGATTCGGGAAATCGCCCGCCCCGTCGCGCTTGCCCGCCGCGGCCCGTTGGCCTCGGATCAGCGCAATTTTCTAATCGGGACAGCAACGCTCAGTGAATTTTCGCTGACCACCCACAAAATCAATCACTTGACTTTTTCTAATCGGGACAAATTTTCGTCTCTTCCTCTTTGCGCGGCCTTGTGCGCAAATCCTTCGTCTTTCGCTTGCTTGTCACTTGTCACTAGCCACTTGCTTACCCTGAGAAACGAAGGGCCACTGCCTCTAACTAATCGTGTTTCTATGGGAAATAAGAACTCGACGCAACCCACACAAAACAAACAATCGGACCCATTTCTAATCGAGTTTTTTCACCAAAATTTCTTGCCTTCCGTCCGTTTTCAGACACTCGCACCCCGCTCGAATCGGCATACAGGCGAGCCATTCGCCAGCTCACAGTCCAGCAGATCCTCTCGGAAAATCCGCGACCTCGCCGCCATTCAATCCGAGTTGACTTCCCCACGCCCGGCACAGGAAAATGGAGTTTTCCCGCGTAGGCGGCGGGAACCGCAGAAGGCGCGTGCGCTTCACATTGCGCCGCGACCATCAGCCACGCGAGAGAATCCAATGGGCATGACTCCAAAACCTGGAATCGCCGCACAGGTGCATGGCATGAGCCGCGAAGATCGCATTCGCGCCGCGTTTTATCATGGCGCTCTTTTGACCCTCGAAAAACCCGCTTATCTGCGCGCGCTCCGTGTCTTCATGGAAGAACTCCTGCGCGAAGATTCCGCGTCGAACGACCTTACCGTCGAGGCCATGGGCATTGACGCACCCGGTTGTGTCGTCGAGATTCGCGCCAAGGAAGCAGGCATCGCCGCGGGCATCGAAGAGGCAGCGTGGATTTACGAAAATTCCGGCCAATCTGTAATGCGCATCGCCGAAGATGGTGCAGCCCTCTCTCCGGGCGATCTTCTCATTCGCGTTTCCGGAAACGCCCGCGAATTGCTTCCTCTGGAGCGTGTGATCGTCAATCTCATGCAGCGTATGAGCGGCATCGCCACGGCGACTCGCAGGCTTGTCGCCGCCGCGCGCGACGCCTCGCCGGCCGCTCACGTCGTCGGCACGCGCAAGACGCCTTGCGGTTTGCTCGATAAGCGCGCCATTCATCACGGCGGCGGCGGAACGCATCGCTTGAGTTTGAGCGATGCGATTTTGATCAAGACCAATCACCTGCGCCTCGCATCCGCAAATTCCCCTGCGGCTTTCCACGACACTCTGCGCCGCGCCTGGACAAATAGAAAATCCGCGGCATTTTTTGAAGTCGAAGTCACAACGATCGATGAGGCTCTCGGCGTTGCGCGCGCCCTCTCTGAATTGCAATCGGCATCGCCGGAATCTTGCCCGTGCATTTTGATGCTCGATAATTTTTTGCCCGCCGATGCCGCACGCGCGGTCATGGCCCTGCGCGAAAATAATCTTCACGATTCCGTGCTCGTCGAAGCGAGCGGCAACGTTTCTGAAGCGTCCGTCGCATCCTTTGCCGCGGCAGGCGTGGACGCAATTTCCATCGGCGCGCTCACGCATTCTGCGCGCGCGCTCGATCTGAGCGCGAAACTCATCCCCGGGACGAGGTGATTTTTCAGTGAGCGAATCGGCCAATTTGATCTCTTTCGACACTCGATATTCCGTGCCGCCGGTCGAGACCATCGGCGATTCGCCTGCCGAGATTTTCTCGAAGCAGCAGCGCATCGCGCGCCTGAAGGAAGAACGCAACGCCGTGATCCTCGCTCACAATTATCAGCGCGACGAAGTGCAGGAAATCGCCGATTACGTCGGCGATTCATTGGGCCTTTCGCAGCAAGCTGCTGCGACGCCCGCCGACGTGATCGTTTTCTGCGGCGTGCATTTCATGGCGGAAACTGCCGCGATTCTGTGCCCGGAGAAAACGGTTCTGTTACCCGATTTGCGCGCCGGCTGCTCGCTTGCGGCCACCATTTCCGCTGATGAACTTCGCGCCTGGAAAAAGCGCTATCCGGACGCTGTCGTCGTCGCGTATGTCAATACGTCGGCGGAAGTGAAAGCGGAAAGCGATTACTGCTGCACATCGGCGAACGCCGCGAAAGTCGTTCGCGCGATCCCCGCGGACCGTCCCATTCTTTTTATTCCCGATAAATTTCTTGCCACCGTTGTCGCGCGCGAAACCGGCCGTGCAAATATCATCGTCTATCCCGGATATTGCCACGTGCACCGCACGATTCGGCCCGCACAGGTGCTCTCCATGATGGAGGAAAATCCGGACATTGAATTGCTGATTCATCCGGAATGCGGATGCGTCAGTTCGTGCATGGCGCGCGTGGCCGACGGCACGCTGCCGCGCGAACGGACGTTTTTCCTCTCCACCGAGGGAATGATGCGGCACATCGCGGATTCCGGCGCGGACGAATTTGCCATCGGCACGGAAGTGGGAATGCTGCATCGCCTGCGCAAAGCCGCCCCGCAAAAACGATTCCGTCCCGTGAATCCCGAAGCTGTTTGCGAATTCATGAAAACGATCACGCTCGACCGGATTTTGCATTCGCTCGAAATTCTCGAACCGCAGATTTGCGTTCCTCCGGAAATCGCACGCCGCGCACGCCGCGCCATTGACCGCATGCTCGAAATCGTCTGACGCCAGGAAAAAATGAAAATGCCGCGAATCTTTTCTCGCCGGAAGGTTGGTTCGGCTGGCGTTCAGTAGGGCGACGCCCACGTGCTGGAAATCCTTCGCAAGATGCGGAGAAAATCCGGGCGCTTGTTTGGACCGTATCCAGCGGAAGCGAATGCGACCTGAATCAACGGCTCATTTTTTTCTGCGGAAACGGGCGCGAAAGGAAACGGCGTCGGCGCACCGATGGCCCAAAAATAATCGGTCATCGTGCCATTCAAGTTTTCCGGCACGTTGAAATCTTCAACGGTCTCGCGCGTGACCGCGCCCTCGCCCTGCGCTTCGAAAACGAAAAATGTCAGCCGGTTCGACTGAACTTCTTCCACTGCGGGAAAATAAAAATCGGCGGTCTGCGGCTGCCAGCGTTCGGCGCCGCTCACGCGGCGAATTTGAAGCCGCGGACTCAATTCGTAGGAATAAAAATCGGCCAGAGCCGGCGAGTACGTGCAGTCGTAGAACAATTCGAAATCGGATGGCATCGCCGCGTCGCTGGAAGCAGATTTTCCAACGTCGATTTCACGCGCCTTCACCTGGTAGGCGGAGTCTGCGGCGGCGAGGCACGATGGCGGCGGAGGAAAGAAAAAATAGAAAAGGTAATCGGGCAAAGTGGGTTTCACGCTGGCGCTGCCGAGAACTTGCGCAACGAGAGAGTTCTTGTCTCCACCGAGGAAGGGATTGTTTGAAAGGCCCAGAGCAAGCACGGAAGAATCCGGCGCGTCGTCCCAAAAATGAAGTTCCGAGAAAACCAGCGGAGGCGCGGATGCAGCCATCTGCTCAGATGGCGTGAGATGCGCATCCGCACGCGGAGTCCATTCGGAAGGAAGTTCGATCGATACTCCGTTCGCGAGGCTGATGCGCTGCGTGGGAGCGGACGGCGTGTTCGCCGGATTCTGCGCGTGCGCTTCGGCGGCGATGAGAAAACACGGAAACAAAATGAGCATTGCGACTCGCTTCATTTTCATTTCCTGCTCACGCCGCCGCTCATTCACGCCACGCCAACACTGCGCAAGAAATGCAGCGCACACTATTTCTTAATGAGCCGGATGAGCCAAAGCAGAATCAGCGCGCCGATGACGGAAATTACCAGCCGACCGATCAATCCATACGCGCCGATTCCGAGCAATCCGAATACGAAACTGCCGAGCAGGGCGCCAACGATACCGACAATCAAATCGCCAAGCACGCCGAATCCGTGGCCCTTCATGATTTTGCCCGCGATCCATCCCGCGAGGATGCCGATTACGACGACCCAGATCAAGTACATCATCGCAAGCCTCCTTTAGTTGCGGATTCACACGACATCATGTTGTCCTCGGGCCGAGAAGCAAATAGTCAGAGGGAAGCCGTTTCGCGTCCGAGCCGATTCTTTGGACGAAAAGAACCGGTTCACACGCAGTGCAAAGATACGCTGGAAGGCAGCGCATGTCTATGTTGCATGAAGTCAAAATCACGAAGCTCAAGGCCAAATGGGGATATGGGTTCCGCTTACGTGTCGCATGCGCGAAAGCAACGAGAAGAAGAGCGGAACGTTGGTGGGCCTGGACTGACTTGAACAGTCGACCTCGCCCTTATCAGGGGCGCGCTCTAGCCACCTGAGCTACAGGCCCAATTCAGTGAGGAGAATTATTTTAGCATGAGAAAACGCGGGCTGCACAGCGCTGGCAGCAGGAAATGCGCACGACGAATGCGAAATCACGGAGCGGCCTGAACACGGTGAGGTGCGGACCATTCGGCGACGCGGCTGAGCGATGCGGTCGAGAGATTCCGCTATGCGAGCGCGATGAGATCGATTTCCACGCGAACATCGCGAGGAAGGCGCGCGACTTCGACTGTGGAGCGAGCGGGCGGATTCGCCGGGAAAAACCGGGAATAGACTTCGTTCATTTTTGCGAAATCGTTCATGTCCTTGAGAAAAACAGTGGTCTTTACGGTTTTATCGAGCATCGAGCCGGCGGCTTCGACGATGCCTTTCAAGTTTTGCAGGACGCGCTCGGTCTGCGCGGCGACGTCGCCTTCGATGAGCTGACTCGTTGCGGGGTCAAATGCGACCTGGCCAGAAATAAAAATGAATCCGTTGGCGCGAATGGCCTGCGAATAAGGGCCGATGGCCTTGGGGCCGTGCTGAGTTGAAATGACTTCCTTCACGATTCCTCCTATGAGAGCAAAAAAAATCGAACTGAGCTGCCATGCGAATCTCTACGGCTTAGCGTTATTGCCTTTCGCATTTTCGTAGCGGGCGCGAAAATCGGACGGAATTCCCTTCTGACGGAGCCACACGTCGAAAAAATCAGACAGATTCTGGTGGCATTCCTGCTCGAGGGCGGCGCGAAAATCGGAATAACCATATTGCTGCCCGCGAAGAGCATAAACCATGTGAGCGATGGCGTGGCGAACATTCTCGGTGCCGCATTTGTCTTCGAGAGCGAAGAAGAACAGATCGATTTTGTCTCCCACCAGATCGATCTGGGCTTGTGGGTCGTCCGGAGTGAGCGACGCAATTGGCTTTTCGACGGCTTTGGTTCCTCCTTGATCGTAGCCGGACAAATCGGAGGCAATCGCTTCGGCCCGCGACTTACCCGTACTTTCATCTAGTGTATTGGAGGCGTAACCAACGAGCCCACCGCCAAGCGCCCAAGAGTCCGGGCGCGGGACAATGATGTGCTCGAACCACGAGTCAGGAAGCTCAAGCGGACCTGTGGAACTTGAAATGAAACTGTCCAATTGCCATCCGAGAGAGTTATCCGGATCCGGCGTTGGATCATAAACGACTCCCGGAAGCAAAAGACCTTCCAAGCGTTTCGACGTGAGGTCTTCGTCGGTCACGCTTTTCGCAGGCTCGACGCTGTAAATGGCTTTCATCGAGCGCGGGAGCGGTCCGAAATTCTTGGCGCAAAAGTTTGCCGCTGCCGCGATTTGCGCGGCGGTCTTTTGCGCTTGATCGGCGGGAATCGGCTTGAACGTCCAGATGGCAACGGTGACGCCGGCGGCGGAGACGATTTGCTGCTGATACTGTCCCGCGAGGACATAGGGATCGAAATCATCCTTGCGAATGAGGAAGCGATATTCGGTTCCGCCGTTTTGCTTTCTTGTGCCGCGAAGCTGACCGCTCGCGGTGGCGCGAAAATCGGCAGGAATCGTTACGCTCAGGAGCGTTGGATCGGGGCGCACGACGGGTGGAGAAAGAAATGCTTTGAATCCCATGAGGGTTGGGAACCAGCCGGAGTCGTTCAAGTAGAAAGTGTTCGCGGTGACGGAAATTCGCGGATCGCTTGCGGATTGCGCGGCTAGATCATACGAGAGAGAAAGATTTATTTTCCCCTTCCGCTGCCAGGGAATGGGCAGTGGAATTCGCCAATCAGTGGCAGCTTCAAGCGGATTATGCTGCGGAGCGATTTCCTTGCCATCGACTTCCGCACGCAGATTGGCGCGCCCGAACTCTTTCTCACCTGGCACGGTGACGCCGATGAATTCCAACAGGACGTTGCCGATGTTTGCGAGACGGTATTCGGCGCGGATGGCAAGGTGAGGAGGTTCACCCGGAACGAAGCGCACAGCAAGCGATTCCTTCTGGATTTTATAGCCGGGAGCGACGGGAACCGCGCATCCGCTGAGAGAAATAGCAGTGCAAACGGCAATGGCCGGGAGGAGAACAGGAACGAAGCGATGTGGAGCGGCGGTTTCCAAAGCACGAAGATTCTACCGAGCGAATCGACGGAGGTCTAGCAGAGTGCGTGCTGGAATGGCGGCGCAGGAATTGGACGCGCGTTACTTTCCGCCGAGATAGTGGCGCAGAATCGCGGCGTCGGACCAACCATGGCGGCGAAAATTGAGAATCTTGCTGGCTTCGCTATCCGGGACACCCATGCGAACGAGTTGCAGGAGGGTCGGCTGGCTCATGCCCGCGTTCTTGAAATCGGCGAGCGACGCGCCAGAAAGCACCGGCTGGCCCGCGGAAGTGCGCCGAATATCTTCGAGAATGATCTGATTGGAAAGACCGGCGAGATGCATAGCGACAGCTTCACCACCCCAGGCACTGAGCGAATGAATCTGCGCAAGATCGAGAATCGTAGGCTCTGGAATCCCAGCTTTGACGAGCTCCGCGACATCGTCGCCATTATGGAATTGTTCCTTGTCATTGCGAGCCAAGCGAACGAGGGAAATGCAGGTGTCGTCGGAGAGGCCCGCTTGCTTCACTTTCACGAGTTCAGCGACTTCCGCGTCGGAAATACTCAAACTTTTCAGCGTTGCGACGGCCGTGTAGTTCATGCCCGCGTTGTCGAGCGGGATGGTGTTTGTGGGCATGATCTGATGCTTGCAACCGAAAAGCGCAAGAAAGGCGAGGGTGAATACGGCGACAAAGGCGGCGCGCGGACAAGAAATGCCGCGACTCCTCCACGGCAATGAGAGGGGCTGAATCATCAGCAATGAAATTGTAGAACGAGAAAAGCGCAGGCGCGCGGGAAATGTCGGAAGGGTTACGGGGATGCGTCAAACGTTGTAGACACGCTCGATATCGAAAATGCCGGGAGTTTTCTTGATTTGCAGAAGGATTTTTTCGAGCTGCTTGCGGTCGCGCACGTCGAGAGCAATCTCGATGCGCGCGTGCAAATGCTCTCCGACACTCTCGAGCGTGCGGATATTGGCGTCGGCGACGCTGATGGCGGCAGTGATTTCGGCGAGCATGCCCGGGCGATCCTCGGTCAGGATGCGCAAGCGAACCGGAAAAGTCGATTCAGCCGTGCCAGCCCATTCCGCGGCGATGCGGCGCTCGGTTTCGTAGAGAAGATTCTTGACGTTGGGGCAAGAAGTGGAATGAACGGCGACGCCGCGACCGCGCGTGACGTAGCCCACGATGTCGTCACCGGGAATCGGATTGCAGCACTTGGCCCGATAGACCATCAAATCGTCGTGGCCGCGCACTTGAATCGGCGCATTTTGCATGCCGAGCATGCGTTTGACGGTGGAGACAAGTTTGGGCGACTTCTCCTCAGGGGTAGGCTCGGCGAGAGTCTGGCCGGCGGCTTTGGCGAGGACCTGGCGGGCAGACCATTTGCCATAACCGAGATCGGCGTAAAGGTCTTCGATGTGGCCGCAACCGTATTCGGCGGCGACGCGCTGCCAATCAGCGTCGGAGATTTTTTTCAGGCTGATGCCGCTATTGCGCGCTTCGCGCTCAAGCAAACGCCGGCCGACCGAGGTGGCTTCGTCGCGTTCGTGGAGATTGATCCAGTGGCGAATCTTGCTGCGAGCGCGGGAGGTCTGGACGAATTTCAACCAGTCGCGGCTGGGGCCGTGGCCCTTTTGCGTGAGAACCTCGACGACGTCGCCATTGGCGAGCACGTGGCGCAGAGGAACGATTTGTCCATTCACTTTTGCGCCAACGCATTGATCGCCGACCTCGGTGTGAATCGAATAAGCGAAGTCGACGGGCGTCGAGCCACGACTGAGCACGACGACACGGCCCTTTGGCGAAAAGGTGTAAACCTCCTCGGGGTAGAGATCGACTTTCAGCGTGGCAAGGAATTCGCTGGGCTCCTCCATTTCCTGAACCCATTCGATCAACTGGCGCATCCAGACGATGCGCTGGTCGTCGCGCTGGCCTTCCTTGTGGGCTTCCCTTTGCGAATCAGCGCCTGAAGTAGCGCGGCCATCTTTGTACTTCCAATGCGCGGCGACGCCCTGTTCGGCGATGCGGTGCATTTCCTGGGTGCGGATCTGGATTTCGAACGGCTGGCCGGAGTGAATCACTGTCGTGTGAAGCGACTGATAGAGATTGGGCCGCGGCATAGCAATGTAATCCTTGAAGCGACCCGGGACCGGACGCCAAATCTGATGGACGACGCCGAGCGCAGCATAGCAATTTTTTACTGTGTCGGTGATCACGCGGACGGCCATGAGGTCGTAAATCTGATCGATGGAACGCTGCTGGCGCTGGATTTTCTGATGCAACGAATGGATGCCTTTGGTGCGGCCCTCGACCTCCGCAGGGATGCCGCTCTCCACCATTTTCTTGCGGATCGCATCCTGAACTTCCTGCAAAAACTTCTCCTGGGTCTTGCTCTTCGTGGCGACTTTCTTTTGCAGCTCAAAATATGCAGCCGGCTCGAGGTAGCGGAAGGCGAGATCTTCCAGTTCTCCGCGCATCAAGCCCATGCCGAGGCGATTGGCAACGGGCGCATAAATATCGAGCGTCTCGCGAGCGATGCGCTCCTGACGATCGGGAGCGAGGTATTCGAGCGTGCGCATGTTGTGGAGGCGATCGGCGAGCTTGACGAGAATCACGCGAACATCGTTGACCATCGCCAGGAGCATTTTGCGGACGTTTTCGGCCTGGCGCGCCTCCGGCCCCAGGAGATCGATGCGGCTGATTTTCGTGGCGCCTTCGACGACGCGCGCGACATCTGCGCCGAACAAATCCCCAATCTGCTCGATGGGAATATTGGTGTCTTCGACGATATCGTGCAGAAG
>JASHRL010000138.1 GCA_030037355.1 Candidatus Acidiferrales bacterium
TTGCGAATCCGCCATGCAGTCATCTTAGGGTGCGCCTCAAACCAAGTCAACGCGGCATGGGGTGATAAACAAGCAGTCACGAAGGAATCCCACATGACAAAATGACCGACGATGGTGACCACCTGCAGAACCAGAATAGTCGAGGCCTACTCGTATCGCAGCGCAACCATCGGATCCACCCGCATCGCCCGCCGCGCAGGAATGTAACAAGCAGCTAAAGAAACAAGGACGAGAAGAATTGCAACGCCCGCGAAGATTGCCGGATCATCGGGCTTTACGTTGAAGAGCAAAGCCGCCATCGAGCGCGTCAGTGCAAATGCTCCTGCCGCACCGAGAACCAATCCCGCGAGAGCGAACTTCGCTCCGTGCGCAAGAATTAATTTCATCACATCGCGCGGATTCGCCCCAAGCGCCATGCGAACGCCAATTTCCTGAGTGCGCTGCACGACGAGGAACGCGAGGACGCCATAGGTACCGACGGCGGCGAGCAGAATTCCCAGCCCCGCGAAAATTCCGAGCAGAGTGGCGTTGAAGCGCGGACGCGCTTCGAGATTGCTTACGCGCTGAGACATCGAGTCGACAGTTACGGGAACAGTGGGATCAAGTGATGCGACGGTGGAGCGCATCCACGAAGCGACGGCAGCCGGGCTGAGCGAGGTGCGCAAAATGACTTGCTGTTCGGGATCCATAAAGGCAGCGGAATACTGTAGCGGTAAGTAATATCCAGAATCGGGAGGCGAGATGAAGCCGCTGTCTTCGACGTATTTGACATTTCCCGCGACGCCGACGATTGTGCACCAGGGCCCATCGGGCTGATGAAAGCGCACCTGCTTGCCCACCGCGTCTTCATTGGGGAAGAGGCGTTTCGCCAGCACGCCATTCAAGATGGCGACATGCACATTCGGCGCGCGGTCCTCTTCGGTGAATGCGCGGCCATGCACGATAGGAATTTCCAGCGCCGAAAAATATCCCGGCGTTACAGTGCTAAATCCAACGATGCCGCCGGTACCTTGCGGGGTGTGCGGACGACCGGGCACTTCAATATTGGCATAGGCGTTGATGTATGACCGACCGCTCGGAGGCAGCGAATCGCTGAGCGCAAACGCACTTACGCCGGGAACCTGGCGCATGCGCTGTTCGATACTGTTGAAGAAATTCTCGCGCCGCGCCATGTCGGTATAGAGGCGTGGATTGAGAGAAATCGTGGCTGTGATGACGCCGGATGGGTCCATACCGAGCGGCACGCGTTCCAGATTGTCCAAGCTGCGAATCAGCAAGCCCGCGCCGATGAGTAAGATAAAAGAGATAGCGATTTGCGCGGAGACGAGAGCACGGCGAAGGAAAGCACGCGATAAACCGGAACTTGCGCGACCGTATAGTGCGTCGTTGGACGCACGGCGTTGCGCGGATGCGAAGCCAAAGAAAAGCCCTGAGATTACGGAGACGGCCAGCGTGAACGCGAGCACCCGCAAATCCAGCGTGGCGTCATTCAAATGCAAAATGCCTTGCGGCGAAATTGCTACAAAAGTTTTGAGCAGGGTGTAAGCGAACCCGCAGCCGAGCACGCCTCCGGCAAGCGCAAGCATTACGCTTTCAGTAAGCGTTTGACGCAATAAGCGCGCGGGGCCCGCACCCAAAGCGGCGCGGATTGCGAATTCGCGCTGACGAGCCGTGGAACGCACCAGAAGCAAATTCGCGACATTGGCGCAGGCGATTAGCAGCACGGCCAGCACGGCTCCGAAAAGAACCCATGATGCCAGGCGCGCATCTTCAATTTGACGGTCGCGCAAAGAGCGCACGGAAAGGCTCACTTCGTTGCGAAAACCCAGAGGAACCCATTTCAATGATGCCTGAAAGGATGGTTGCAACGCTGCCCTCGCTTGCGCGATGGTCACGCCGGGTTTCAAGCGCGCAAACGCTCGGAGAACCGGCGTGGGGCCCTTGAACGAGCGGTCGAACACTTGAGAATTGAAGGCTTCGGGAACAAGCATGTCTGCGTCACCCAGTGTGGGCAATTCGAAATCGCGGGGCAAAACGCCGATGATGGCGGTTTCCTGGCCATCGAGAGAAATGGTTTTGCCGACGATATGAGGATCGCCACCGAAACGGCTTTTCCAGAGATTGTAGAACAGCAGCGCAACCTTTGGTCCGGTGGAACTGTCTTCCTTGCGAGTGAAATTCCGGCCGAGCAACGGCTGAATGCCGAAAGTGGGGAGAAACGTCCATTCGACGTGCGCGCACTGCATGCGCGCGGCCGGGGCTTGCGTGATGTCGCAATCCTGAACAAAATCGAACGACGCGGTGGAGACAAATGCGCCGTTCGCGTTGGCCCAATCGTGAAAATCGGCGGCGAGGATGAACTCATTTGGCTCAATCGGCGCGACATAGCCGAAGGTGACGAGCTGATCCGCGTGTGGATATGGCAAATTGCGGAACAGAATGCGGTCGACGACGCTGAAGACCGCAGTGGTGGCACCAACACCGAGCGCCACAGCGAGGATCACAGTGATCGCAAATGCGGGCGCACGACGGAAACCGCGCATCCCATAGCGTACGTCTTGCCACAGCGTCTCCAGCAGCGGCAGTCCCCGTTGATCCCGCACCGATTCCTTAATCTGCTCTTCCCCACCCAGCGACATCTTCGCCGCACGCCGCGCCTCTTGCTCTGTCATCCCGCGCTC
>JASHRL010000139.1 GCA_030037355.1 Candidatus Acidiferrales bacterium
GTCAGCGGACCGCCGCCACCGATCTGTCCATCATAGCCCAGAATCGGGGCACGGACCGCATCTCCGAAGATTGCTCCGCCGAACGGCGCACCATTGACCGGGCAACTTGCCAATGGATCGGCGAGCACGTTGTATCCGGGACCAGCCGTGCCGCAGTCTGTTCCATTCGCTGCAACTCCACCGTCGGTTCTCTTCTCAGTGGCACTGTAGTGCAGGCTCTGCATGATGACGCCATTTTCCAGCGCGCCAATGTAGTTCGTGTTGCACTCCCCGAACGTTCCGCAGTCGCCATTTGGTGTATTCATCTCGACCGGGAAGCCGCTGCCCCAGACGAACAGAGGCGAAATGCTCCAGCCACCCAGCAACCGGCCGATTGCGCCGTTCTGCGATTTGTAGAACGGATCGGCGTAATTGATGAAGAAGTTGAAGGTGTACTTCTCGTTGTACGTCTGCGGACCGTAGGCATTCTGAAGATTAAAGGGATCATCGGTCGCAAACGAGCTGCTCGCTTGGACGACGTTCCCCGTTCCCAGCGCGTTGCTGTACTGGAAGTTGCTCTTCATGGTCAAGCCGTGCCAGTCCGTGACTGTCAACTGCACATAGCCGGCATTGTAGTTTCCAAAGCCGTTGCTGACCGTCGTGTCCAGCGAGTTCATCTGACCATTGGCTCCCAGCGCGCCTGATGTCGGAATCGCCTCGTTGGTAAAGCTCCGGCCAAAGGTCCAAGCGCTCGGCGCTCCGCCACCCGGCGCAGCCACACCACCCCAAGCATCGAACGGATCGGAGATATTCATCAGGCCTGCATTGTTTGTCACGAATGCCGCCGTGCAGCTTGTAAAGCCACTGCAATAGCTCGGCGTGAGCGAGTTCTCAAAGAACGGCTGCACTGGGATGGTGCTCAGGTTCGTGCCGTAGTTCGTGGCCTGCATGACTTGCGCCCAAGCATTGGCGAACGTCTGCCCGCCGCGTGTCATCATGTACGGCACGTTCGTCAAGCTGTAGTACTGGATTTCATTGGTGATGCTGCGCCCAATGTAACCGACCTCAGCCAGTATCTTCGGGCCAAATTGATGCTGGACGCTCAGCGTGAATTCATCCGAGCGATCCGGATGGAAATTCGGGTCGATCGTCTCGCCCGAACCCGTAGCCACATCGTTAAAGCCCGGATACCACGGTTGCGGTAGATTCGCGCTCGGCGGTGGCAGTGGTGCGTCCGTCCCATCCACTCCCACACGGAATACGTTGAGTGGCGTACCACCGCAGCCACCCGACAGGTTCGGGCCGCCGCATGTCGCCGGCTGCATCAACCCTGGCGTCAGCATCGGTACCAGAATCGGGTTGACACCGTTGATACGGCCAAAGATCCGCGAATAACCCGCTCGCACAACCGTGTCCGGCCGGATGTTCCACGCAACTCCGATGCGCGGGCTCAGTCCACCGAAGAACGGGTTATACGGATAGTGGGTGTGATCATTCACGTTGCGTACGGTCGCGAAGCCAATCAGCGGTGCGTAGCCGTTCCCTTGCAGCGCCGCTTGCTCCTCACTGTTCAGATAATTCATGGCATACAGAATGTTGTCATTCTGATCCACCATCATGGTCTGCACGCCACCAGTGGTTTCATACGGCGGCATCTCGACCGTGTACCCCAAGCCGTAGTTCAACGAAACCGTCGGCTTCAGATGCCACGAATCGGTGAAGTACAGGTTGTAGGTCGGAATGATGCTGGTATTCGACAGCGACGGTGAGGAAATGCAATCTGCCGTTGCTGCGATGCCCGGAACGGCGCAGGAAGTCCGCGGGTTGAGTGGCAATCCAGTCTGCCGAGTACCCAAACCGCGTGTATAAAGGCTCTGCGTCTCGTCCACCATACCGAGGATCATCGAATAATAATTTCCGTACTGGCGCGAGCTGACTCCGGCCGGAATGTAACCTGTCATGTCAATACCGAAACCAGAAAGGGAAGCACCCGTGCCCGCTCCAATCAGGTATTGCTCGTACGTATTGATGGTTTGGCCGTTGTCGTTGCGCGTATGCGTATCGTCGTTGTGTAGATACTGGCCACCTATCTGAAACAGATGGTTACCCTTGATCCATGTCACATCGTCGCGGTACATGGCGTCGTGACCATCCCAGAAACGCGTGCGCTCGTCCTGGTTGTTGGTGTTGTAGGGCTGAAAAGTGTCTTGTTGTTCGCCACCGACTTCAAAAGCGGCCGGATAGCCGGCAACGTTCGGCGGACCGCCAGGATCTCCGTACGCCCAGAAGTTCCGCGTGTAGCTGAAGTGCACGTCGTTGGTCAGATTCGACGTCACATCCGTCGTCAACCCCGCCGTGTAAATCCATGGCTCCTGCGGCTTCTGCCGGATGGCGGCATACTGCCCCTTGGTATCCCCCGGGAAAAAGCCACCGATATCTACCTGGTTGTCAACCGTGTTTTGCAACTTGTAATAGTGATAGGTGCCATTGAAATGCCAGTTCTTGGCAAAGTCATGGTCGATACGCGCCACACCAAAGTTGCTCGATTCCGGCTGCGCGATGCTGCCCTTGTATCCGCAAACGTTCAGACCATCACCTTGTGTACAGTCGTTCGGCAAGGGAAGATATTGGTTCCACATGGTGATGACGGGATTCAGCGGCCCGCCTGCTACGCCATTCGTCGTGGTTCCCAAACCCCGAGGATCGCAGGGGCCTGAGGGGCAGATCGTCGTCGGAATGACGGCACCAGGTGTGTAGCCATTCGCCGTAGTGACTTGACAGCCGGCTGTGGCCGCTCCGCAACCAGGATCGGTCACGGGGAAGGGATTTAGATTGATCGTCTGGCCGTTAAGGTGAATGATGCCCGCCACCAATGACGGCGTTGGGAAGTTCTCCTCAAATTCCGAGCTTTGTGGGAAGCGATAACCTTCGTAGTTGCCGAAGAGGTACCAATTCCCTCCCAGGAAGTTCGAATGCGGTATCTCTCCCCCTGCAGCTGCTCCAAACCGGCTGAAATGTGAGCTGGGTTGCGGCGTCCCCGTGCTGTTGTTGTCCCAGGTGTTTGCGCCGCCAAAATTGTCATCCAAATAATACTCATACACCGAACCGTGCAGCGCCTTCGTGCCGCGCTTGGTCACCAATTGCATTTGGCTTCCCGCGCCGCCATTGAAGTCCGCCGTCTGGTTCGACGTCGATACCTTGAACTCTTCAATGCTGGCCACTGGGATCGGCACCACCGCTGAGGGCATCTGCGTGAATCCCGCGCTGTGCATGGCACCCGCGCCGCCCGCCGTATCCGAACCAAAGCTCTTGATGTATGTATTGTTGTCACCGCTCATGTCGTCGGTGGCATACCCGCCGTCCAACTGGAAGGAGTTCTCGTCCGAGGCCGCTCCACCCGTGTTGCCAGTAATGTTCTGGCCGGGTTCGAGCACGGCCAGCGTCGAAGCATCGCGGCTCTGGTTCGGCAGATTCAAGATAATCGCGCCGCTCAGCGTGGTTCCCACTGTCGGCGTCACTGTTTGCAATTCCGCTCCCGGCGTCTCCGTCACCGTCACTGTCGTCGAGACGCTCCCCAACTGCATCTTCGCGTTTTCCGTCAACTGCGTACCGATCTGCACCGTCTGGTTTGAAATCACTGTTGACGAAAAACCGGTCTTGGAAATCGTAATATCGTATGTGCCCGGGTCCACGTCGGCGAAGACGTAGCGCCCCTGACTGTCTGTCACCGTGGAGCGCGACGTACCCGTTGATTTCAACGTGATCGTCACCGTCGCATTCGGCACAACGGCACTGCTGGCATCGGTCACGACGCCAACGATCATGCCTGTGCTCGTTGATTGTGCAAAAACAGGCTTCGGCGACATCCCCAACGCCAAAGCAAAAGCAAAAACACAGAAGAGGAACGCAGAAGCAACGCGTTCCCATCGCAAACAATTACGCATCGGCTACCTCCCGCCTCAATCTCGAATTTTTATGCAGTGGCCAAAACCCGAACATTAGATCCATAGTCAAACCGAATACACCCCACTTCAATTCATCCTAGCGACGTGTGGCAACAGGAGTGCCAAACGTAAACTATCTATTTCCAATGAGTTAGAGAAATTGCAGCTTGCTGAGATTATGAATTTGCGGATGATTTGTGATTTACCAGCTCACAAAACAACCATTTCTCACGCTATTTGTGCTTCTCACACCACAAATCTGATTTATCAGCACAGAATTACAAGTGTTCACATCAAATCGAAGGAATGTCCGAGTAATCCCGAATTTGGGAGGATAAAATCTCGTGCTACCGCACTTTGAGGCGGGTCGGGAAACGATTGCGAGGCGCAGGCTCGCACAACGCAACCGTTATCCTCATCATCCTCGAATTGTTCGATTAGCTCCGTCTTCAACGGATGGTGCGCCGAATCACCGGATGGAGAAGACATAATTCTTCAGTGCAATGATAGAACTCAGCGATTTTTGTGCGAGCGCAGTTGATTCCAGGAAAATCTGGACAACCTAGTAGGCGAATAATCAATCAAACGACAGATAAAGTGAAGAGAATTGAAGAAAGCGGCTGTCCGTTCGTCTTTACATTAGGTCCGCGTGCCATAGCGGAGGCGAATTTTGAGGCAAGAGATGATGCAGTCAGTTAAAACCACAACAGTTTCTACAGGTGCCAATCGTGGATAACAAACAAGCATTTCTAAAAGCTCCTGCGAGTCCTTTCTCTCCGATGAACCATTCCGCTAACTCGATCTCGGCGACCGTCGTGGAGCCGGAAACTAGCGAAACGACGGAAACCGACATTCTCCAGTCATTCGGCGGAAGCGCATCCCAATCAGGCGAAATGCCTTCCGAGCCAGGCGAACTAGACGTAAGACAGACAGCCCGGCTGGCAGTCAAGAGCGACGGAAGCATATTTTTCATCAATTTGAACGATGTGATCGCGGTGGAAGCACAGGGCAATTACGTCCTGTTGCAGCGCGAGTCGAGATCGTTTCGGTTGCGGGAATCGATTTCCGACCTCGCGGAAAGACTAAAGCATTTTGGATTTGTTCGTATTCATAGATCGGCACTGGTAAACAGATCTTGGGTTGAGGAGATCCGTCCGTGTGTAAGCGGGGAGTATTTGCTGCGCCTGAGAAGTGGAAGAGAGTTTTCGGTTACGCGAACGTACAAGAGGAATCTCGAAGCGCTGGCAGAACTCTGGCTGGGCAATGAGTTGTTTTCCGGCAACTGAAGGCCTGATGGGTTTGACCCTCAGCGAGAGCTGAGGCGGTTCTTGCGTGGCGGCCTTCCTACTTAGTTCATGACCACCTGACCATCCACGATCTTTATGCTATTCACGCCCGGCGGCAAACGTAGCTTTTCACGATTTTCCGGCGAAGACATCAGTTTATCCACGGCGGCATCAAGCACGGACTGCGGCAACGGCAACGAACCGAGTTGGCCGCCCGTAGGCTCGAACTTCAGATAGCCATTTTCAGAAGAAAGATGTCCGTCGAGCTCAAGGGACATGTCCTTGCCGTGAAAATCGAAAGTCACGTAGGCCTTTACCAAATCTCCGACCAGATTCACTTGCACGTCTTTCACCGCCGATTGCACGTCGTCAAGGGTAGGTGCCGCAGATGATGCGGCAGACTCGGCGGGTCCAGATGGATTCGCAGCGATCGGTGGATTTGCGGTTGTGCCGGAGGCTGTGGGCATTCCGCTGGAATTCGGTTGCCCACCTTGCAATTGTAGATTTGAACTGAGAAACGAATTTAGCTCCGTGGAGCTAAGCGTTACTTGATGGGGCTGGTCTTGTTGCGCGGCAGCCACAGCCTGAGAAATCTTGGTCGCAGCGCTGGCGGCGGCTTGTGGACTTACGGGAACCTTTGGCGGACTAGATTTGCGAAAAATCAGAAAAACGACCAAAAGCAGAAGGACAAGACATATTCTGCTCGCTATTTTATAGGCGGTGCGCCAGGAGATGAAAAATCCTTGACCAGAAGCTGCCGTGTCAGTTGAAACGTCAGCGGGTATCAACGGCGCCAGAGTTTCTTGGTCGTGACTTTGCTGCTGCAATTCCGATTGTGTGTAGTAAGAAAATAGCGACGAGCACTTCTGGCATTTTTCTCCGTTTGGTTGTTTATATCCACAATTCGGGCAAGTGGGCATTGGCAGGCCGGCTCCTCAAAACAAGAAATAGCCGCAGAAATACGTCCAGAAACCAAAATAGCAGTGATTCAAAATGTCGGTGGCTCAGCCATCGCGTTAATTGTCTTGAGCGGAACCTGACCGGATGAACAGCATCGAAAACCTGAAGCGCAGCAAGACAACCAGGACGGCGTACTCCTCAGCGCAGATCCACGCCGATCAAAGTCGCATCTTTTTCGGGAACCAACGAGAGCACGGACGCCTCGAGCTCATGCGCGCTCTTTGCATCATTCGGGTAATTGCAAATAAATGTTGCAAAGGAAAATTTATTCGTCGAGCCGGCTGCGCCGAGAGCTTGTTCTAGTTGAACCGACGCGGTGTTAGCAGCGGCGGAATCGGTGTCCGGAAGGAGTAAACCGAATAGCCCCAGACCGAGCAGGTACATCGAATCTGTCGGCCGTAAGCTCCGGGAGATGCAGCGCGCCACCTCGCCCAATGCGGTGGTCTGATCCTTGTCGCTCAGGTCCTGGTGAAATTTCAACCGAACCACGAGGAGAGACAAGGGACGCTGCATGTTCGAGGCTCGGCGGTACTCCATCGTGAGACGGTCCTGAAAGTGGCTCATGTCCTGCAGGTTGTGGAGCAGGTCCACATCGGCCTGATGACGCAACTCGAGGTTGCGGTCGAGTTGTGCGACGAGCTGCTGCTTAAGACGCCTGAATGTTCGCTGGCGATCGAGCAGGTAAATAACGAAGAGGATCGACAAAACGCAAAAGCCAATGAAGCCGAAGCGAAGTGTCCATTTGTCTCCCTGTTCCGGATGGACAAACACCAACGGGTACATCAAGAGAGCCACTCCGCCAGCCATCACGAGGACGATAATGGCTGAAAGAATGGTTAAATGAATTTCGCGTGACTCTAAACGATCCAGCTCGGCCCGATTGAACCCGGTCATCGCCTAAACCCGCCTCTGTCTTGCGAGCAGCAACCTCAACCAACATGAAAGCCAATAATCCGCTTTATATTTTCGCCCGAGCAAAGATGGGTTACAAGCAATCCACGAAAGCTTGTAGCTTAGGCGTTACCTCGCGAAATTCAGATGAGGTCTTGAACTTGGGTATTAGCAAATTATTGATCTCTCGGTTGAATTTCGGCGAGTACGTGAGGGCGGCGAGCCAGCGTGACTTACAGGAGAGTGAAGCTCCTAAGGCTATCTACTGCCTCATCTGACGCAGCTCACGAATCGTGAATGTTCACGGAAATGCTGTGAACTGCGCATTTCCATACGTGAATGAAAGGATTGGAAACGCGAACCGGCATATTGGACGTCTAACAGATTGAAGAAATTGTGGTGCGAAAGAAAGCACGGGGCGCGTGAACTAGGACCGCGTCAGACGATGCGACCGCGGCTTTCAACAGCTGGAGAGGATAATGCGGTTAATGAAAAGCAGAACAGAAAAACTAGCAATCGTGGTGTTGGCAGCGATGGGCCTGAGCATCGCAGGACCGTCACACGCGCGCGAGTCATCCGGACAGGCACAACAGGCGACTGCTTCGCGGCTGATCGGGACGATCAAAGCCATTGCCGGGAATACGGTGACGCTGGGGACCGATCAAGGAACCGAGATCAGCATCAATATGCAGGATACTACGCGGATCCTGCGAGTCGAGCCGGGGCAGAAGGATCTGAGTAACGCGGTCGTGATTCATTTGCAGGATTTGCAGGTTGGTGACCGCATCCTCGCTCGGGGACAATTATCGGCCGACGGCAAGACGCTGGCAGCGACGGTGATCATCGCGATCAAACATGCGGACATTGCGGAGAAACAGCAGCAAGAGAGTCAAGAGTGGCAACGCGGCGTTGGCGGATTAGTGAAATCCGCCGATGCAGCAAATGGCACGGTGACCATTACGATGGCATCGCTGGGCGGCATTAAGGATGTGGTGATTCAAACGGCGAAGGACACCGTGGTGAGACGCTATGCGCCCGACTCGGTGCAGTTCGACAAGGCGCAGGTGAGCACGCTCGATCAGATCAAGCCCGGCGACCAGCTCCGAGCACGCGGAACGAAGAGCGCGGACGGAAACAACTTCGCGGCACAAGAAATTGTCTCCGGGTCGTTCCGGAACATCGCGGGAACGATTACGTCAATCGACGCGGCAGGAAACACGCTGAACGTGATGGATCTGATCGCTAAGAAGCCGGTACTCGTGAAATTCACGGCAGATTCAGAGCTTAGGATCTTGTCGCCGCAGATGGCCCAGTTTATCGCAATGCGCCTGCGAGCGCCGCAGGGAGGACAGCAAGGAGCGCATCCGGAACGAGCATCCGACTCCGGACAAGCGTCTGGCAGCGGAAATGGCGGTATGGCCCGCGGAGGCGGCGGACGCGCAGACCTGCAACAAGTGCTCAACCGGCTGCCTCCATCGAAGCTGACAGATCTTCAAAAAGGTCAGGCGGTGATGATTGTGTCGACGCTGGGCGCCGTTCCAGACGAGGTAACTGCAATTACGCTGCTTGGCGGTGTGGAACCAATTCTAGAGGCGGCATCACAAGGCGGCCAGGCCGTAACACTTTCGCCCTGGAGCTTCAGCGCGCCGGCCGAAGAAGGCGGCAATCCATAAGCCCGCAAGTCATCGGCGTTTGTGGAACTCTGTAACCAAAAACCATGAAAACAATTGGAGAGTCGTGAATGCGAATTTATAGGACATTGATTTTGTTTTTGGCCCTGTTGATCACGGGCCCTCTCTTCGCGCAAACAGGCACGGGGACGCTCCGCGGCGTGGTGAAGGACCCCTCGGGAGCGGGTGTGGTCGGCGCAACGGTGATCGTGACGGACGCAAGCGGCCAAGCAACGACACTCACGGTGAATCGGCAAGGCCTCTACGAGGCCAAGAACCTGGCTCCCGGCACGTATAAAGTGCAGGCCCTCGCCAAGGGCTTCAGTCTTTTCGAAAAAGATGACGTTCAGATTACAGCGAATCAGATTCAGGAAGTCGATATTTCCTTGGCAATCGAGACGCAACAGCAAAAGGTCACGGTAAACGCCACGGCGCCGACTCTGAGCGTCAATCCGGCAAACAACGCTGGCGCGATTGTTTTGCAAGGCAAGGATCTGGAGGCTCTCTCGGATGACCCGGACGAACTGCAATCCGATCTTCAGGCGCTGGCCGGCCCATCGGCGGGTCCGAATGGCGGGCAGATGTACATCGACGGATTCACGGCGGGGCAATTGCCGCCGAAATCGGCAATTCGGGAAATCCGCATCAATCAAAATCCGTTCTCGACGGAATACGATCAGCTGGGATATGGGCGAATCGAGATTTTCACGAAGCCGGGCAGCGACCAGTATCACGGCCAACTCTCATTGAATGGGAACGACTCGAGCTTCAATTCCATGAATCCGTTTGCGGTCTCAGAACCGGGATATGATTCGACGCTGTGGAACGGCAGCGTCGGAGGACCGCTGGGCAAGAAAGCTTCGTTTTTCTTCAGCGCACAGCGCCGGAACATCAACGACGTGGACGTGCTCGACGCATGCGTACTGACGAACGACACAAACCCTGCACTATTTCAGGGGCCTGGCGGAACTTTTGCGCCCGCCAGCGGATCCACATCGACATGCTCTTCGGCACAGCAACCGGGGGTAAGCCCGTTTTTCGCTTCGATTCCAACGCCGCGAACGCGAACCAATGTCAGCCCGCGGCTTGACCTTCAGGTGACGAAGAACAACACGCTTTCGGTTCGGTACCAATATTATCGAAACAACCAGCAGAATGAGCTGGGAACGATTGATCTGCCCTCGCAGGCGTACAACACGCTGGGAACCGAGCAAACCGTGCAGCTCGACGATACGCAAGTCATCGGTACCCATATGGTGAATGAGACGCGCTTTCAATATCTGCACGACATCAACAATCAAACACCATTTGCAAATACACCCTCTGTCAGCGTTCTCGGCGCCTTCACTGCCGGTGGCGCGACCACGCAGGCGGTGAATGACACGACGAATCATTACGAGTTGCAAAACTACACTTCCATCCAGCACGGAAACCATTTCCTCATCTTTGGAGGAAGGTTCCGCTGGGTGACGGACGACAACGTCGCAGACTCGAATTTCCCGGGCAACTTCAGTTTCGCCTCGCTTGCTGCATACCAGCAAACAGAGGAGAACATCGCGGCTGGCCAGCCGGCCAATGCAAACGGCGGCGGAGCCACCCAGTTTGCAATCAATCTCGGGACGCCGGAGACGTCCGTCTCAATGTTTGACTCCGGGATATACATTCAGGACGACTGGCGCGTCAAACCCAATATCACGATCAGTCCAGGCTTGCGGTTGGAATCTCAGGACGATATCGGCGATCACATGGATTGGGCTCCGCGACTGGCCGTTGCCTGGGGAATCGGCAGCTCAAAAACAGGGGCGCCGAAAACGGTTCTGCGGGCCGGCACGGGAATTTTCTATAATCGATTTGGAGAAGGGGAAGTCCTCGAGGCCGCGCGTCTGAATGGCGTGACTCAGCAGGAATACGTGGCTCCATTCCCGTCGTGCTACTACACGACGGCCCCGCCGCAACCCGTGACGCTGGCCTATATCCAAAGCCTGTGCCCCGGCGGGCAATCGTTGCCGACCGTGTATCAGATCGCACCGAACCTGCATGCGCCGGGAATTTTGCAGAGCGCAGTCACGGTCGAGCGGCAGTTGACGAATGTCACGACACTGTCTGTGTCGTACCTGAACTCTCGCGGCTGGGACCAGCTGCTGACCAACAACGTTAATACCCCTGTTCTCGGAACCTATCCTTCGGCGCCAGTGTACCCGCTGGGCACTCCCGGGAACGTCTACCAATTTCAATCGGAAGGTATATTCCGGCAGAACGAGTTCATCGCCAATCTCACGATCCGGGCGGGATCGAGAGTTTCCCTTTTTGGCTACTACACGCTGAACTATGCCAACAGCGACACGTCTGGGGTAGGAGACTTTCCATCGAATCCGTTCGATGTCGGCCAGGATTACGGGCGAGCGTCTTTCGACGTCAGGAATCGAGCGTTCATGGGTGGGACTGTCGGGCTGCCCTGGGGATTGCGCTTCAGCCCATTCATGGTCGCGAGTTCGGGAACGCCTTATACGATCACGATCGAACAGGACCTGATCGGCAGTTCGCAATTCAATCAAAGACCAGCGGCAGCAACAGGGCCGGGCACGAACATCGTCGATACGCCGTTCGGCTACTTCAATATCGATCCGGGTCCGACGCAGCCGCGCATTCCGATTAACTCGGAAACGGGGCCAAACCAATTTACGCTCAACGTAAGACTGGCCAAAACCTTCGGCTTTGGCCCGGAGAAAGAGGGGGCGGGTGGGCGTGGGTTTCCGGGTGGGGGTGGTCCGGGCGGCGGAGGCGGACATGGACGGCCATTCGGAATGAGTGGCGGCATGTTTGGCGGGATGGGAAATCCGTCGAACCGGCCGTATAACCTGACGCTCAGCATTTCCGCGCGGAATGTTTTCAACAATGTGAACCTGGGCGTGCCGATCGGCGTGATTGGTTCGCCGTTCTTCGGAGAATCGAATAGTCTGGCGGGAGGGCCGTTCTCCTCGACATCGGCGAACCGCATTCTCTATTTGCAAGCGGAGTTCAGTTTTTAGCGCAACTTCGGGTATCATCGGGACGCGTAGAAAAGCGATGATGCCCTTATGACTTTCTTGCCGAGCTATTTTTCGCGGAGGAAGTTCCTCTGGGGCGCGTTGGCGACGACCGGCGCAGGGTTGCTGCCGAAATCGCTCGCCGGCGCGCCACGAATTGAATTCTTCAAACAAGCGTCTCCAGCCCCTGGCCACTCAGGAGTTCCCGACAGAATCGCAGGGGAAATCAAGCCGTTCGATATGGCCCAAGTGCGCTTGCTCGACGGCCCCTTCCGCGACGCAATGGAAATCAACCGCAATTATCTGCATTCTGTCCCCACCGACCGGTTACTGCACATGTTTTTGGTCACAGCTGGACTACCTTCGACGGCCGAGCCGCTGGGCGGATGGGAAAAGCCGGACTGCGAACTGCGCGGACATTTTGCGGGAGGCCACTACCTTTCCGCATGCGCGCAGATGTATGCGAGCACGGGCGACGAGGACTTGAAAACAAAAGCCAGTGGCATGGTCGAGCAGCTTGCGCGGTGCCAGAAGGCGCTAAAAACCGGCTACCTGAGTGCGTTCCCTGAAGAAGAATTCGACCGGTTGCGCAACGGCCAAAAAGTTTGGGCGCCGTTTTATACGATTCACAAAATCATGGCTGGCCATTTGGATATGTATCAGCACTGCGGCAACGAACAGGCCCTAGAAGTGGCCGAAGGAATGGCGCAGTGGGTTGGACTCTGGGTCACACCGCTCAGCGATGAGCACATGCAACGCGTTCTCGAAGTCGAGCACGGCGGGATGCTGGAAGTTCTCTGCAATTTATATGCGGTGACCGGCAAAGGCGAATATCTCTACACGGCGCAGCGGTTCAATCACAAGGAAGTTTTTGATCCGCTGGCGGGATATCGCGACGAGCTGAAGGGACTGCACACGAATACGAATATTCCGAAGATCATTGGCGTCGCACGGCGGTACGAACTCATCGGCGACATGCGCGACCACAACATTGCTTCGTATTTCTGGCAGGAAATCGTGAATCGCCGGACATACTGCACCGGAGGAACGAGCGACGACGAGCATTGGACATCCGATCCCGGCGATTTGTCAAAAACGTTGAGCAAGTGGGATGAGGAGTGCTGCTGCGGTTACAACATGCTGAAGCTCACGCGGCACATCTTCGGCTGGACTGGCGATCCGCGCGCGATGGACTACTACGAGCGGACTCTTTTCAACAGCCGACTGGGAACGCAGGATGCTGACGGCATGAAAAGCTACTTCCTGCCGCTCGGAACGGGTTTCTGGAAATACTACAACACGCGATACGACTCGTTCTGGTGCTGCACAGGAACGGGTGCGGAAGAATATTCGAAATTCGGTGATTCGATTTACTTTTATGACGATCGCGGAATCTACATCAATTTGTTTATCGCGTCGGAATTGAATTGGCCGGAGAAGGGCGTGCGGCTGCATCAGGAGACAAAATTTCCAGAAGAAGAAAAAACGGTATTGGTCGTTGAGGCGAAAGAGCCGACAGCGATGGCGTTGAATTTGCGGGTTCCATACTGGGCCACGAATGGCGGGACGATTAAAGTGAACGGCGAGGCTCTTCCGATTTTCTCGAATCCCAGCAGCTACCTGAGCGTGAATCGGGTATGGAAAAATGGCGATCGCGTGGAATTGGCCATGCCGATGAGTTTGCATAAAGAAGCGCTTCCCGGGGACGAGACGCGCCAAGCGGTGATGTATGGGCCGCTCGTGCTCGGAGGAAGGCTCGGCTCGGAAGGCGTAACGAAGCAGCTCATGTATTCGGGATACGATACGACCCCGGATGAGCACCCGGGCGACGCACCGACAATCCAGCCTGCGTCGAAAGATGTGACGTCGTGGGTGGAACCTGTGCCGGGGCAACCGCTGAGCTTTCGCACAAAGGGACAGGCGAGCGAAACCGCGCTGATTCCCTTCTGTCAAATCGTAGGCGAGAAATACGTCGTCTACTGGAAGGTGCAGCAGCGAGGAGGGCGATTCGGTGACGCCGGCTGAGTCAGCGCTGAAGATTTTGGCGGCGAAGCTGGCGAAGCATCTCGCGGAGGTCCGGGCCGCCCTTAACAATCACGACGAGCGTAATCAGCGCAAAGGCTCCTCCGGCAACGATTAGGCAAGCTGTCCAAAACAATTCCCAGTATTTCATCGCAACCCCTCACAGCGCTTCACGACGTCGCTTCTTTCATTTGTTTTCCCGCCAGCAAAATTGCTTCCGAGGGCGGAGTGGCACGCCCCAGGAACGAGCCAACGATAAAACCGCACGCGGCGAGGCTGAAGGACACAAAACCTGTCACGTTTTCATTCCAGTGAAGAAAAAAGAACGGGACGATGGCGCCGGCAGCTCCGAGAATCATCGCGAGATAGCCCGCAAGAATATTGGCGCGCTTCCAGTAAAGTCCGCCGACCACAGAGATGAAACCACCCGCAAGAAAAATCGTACCGGTGATGTTCAAGTAGAGATAAACGGCGCCTGGAGGCGTGTAATAGAGTCCCCAAAACATCAGAAACAGGCTGACAAAAAGATTGGCGATGCGATTGACGAAAAGCTGCGCACGCGAGCTGAGCGGCCGCTTCCCGAGCATTCCACGCAGCGGGAGAACTACGTCTTGCGAAATGACCGCGCTCCAGCCAAGAAGATAGGAGCTGTTCACGGACATGGTTGCGGCGAGCATCCCTGCGACGACGATTCCGCGAATCCCGGGGCCCAGGATTTGCGCCAGCATGGCAGGCATGGCGTCGATGGGCGCCATTGCGTGGCCGTGAATCATTGCAAGAGGAACGCCTTTGTCGAGCGCGCCCGTTCCAAAGAGAGTAAGCGCCGCGATGCCCCACAGCATGGGTAACATGCCACGGCCAAGGAAAATGAAACCGGTCCAGGTCATGACCCGCTTAGAAGTCCGCGGATCTCGAGTGGAAAGAATGCGCATCGCCGTCGTCTGCCAGCAGGTGACAATCGAGAGCCACAGCAGAATTTGCCAGATGAGAAACGTCCAGCCGAATTTCGGGCTGGCCAGCGGGCTGAAACCGGCGTTGCCCATCGTCACGGTGACCTTGTGGACGATATTGTGCCAGCCGGCAAAATGCACGGCATAGATGGTGACGAGGATTGTCGCAATGGAGAGCAGCGCGTACTGCAGAAAATCCGTGATGACCACGGAGACCATTCCACCGACGACGGTGTAGAGAAGCTCAAGGAGAAGAATCCCAGTCATGACGGCGACGAGGTAACGCGCCGGGATGCCGCTGACGATGGTCAGGAATTCGCCTTCGATTTTCAAAAACACGCCCATGTTCAAGATTCCGCCCAGCGCTACCAGAATTCCGGCGACGAGGCGCAGGCCGCGGCTATAGCGAACTTCGAAAAACTCCGGCACGGTCATCAATTTCAACTGGCGGAAACGGCTGATGATGAAACCCGTGCGGCCGACGAAAATCATCACCACGCCGGAAATCAGCGCTGCGGCAAACGAAGCGAATCCGAAGCGATAGCCGAGCTCGCCGTTATACATGTATGTGATGGTGCCGATCTCCGTGGCGGCGAGCGTGGCGATGCCGACGTAGAGGCCCAATTCGCGCCCGGCGACGAGGTACTGCGAAACATCGCCGAGGTAGCGTTTACCGATCAGGCCGATAGAGACCGAGCCGACCAGATAGCCGATGACGATCAGCCAGTCGGCGGTCGTGAAGGTCATCGCGGAGCGGCTTCCAATGTGAGGACTTCAAAGGGTCGCAATGTGAATGCGCGCGGCTGCCCGGCGCGAAGATTGATTTCTGCGGCACCCGCGCCGTCTTTCCAAGGACTGCGCGCGACATAGTTCTGTGCGGCGTTAGGCGGCAACTCAAACGCGGATTGGAGATCAAGTTCAAATGTGTGCGCCGTTTTGTCGGGATTGCGAAGCGTGACAATTCCGCCGCGAGGCGACCACGACGCCCAGCCGTAAGCCTCCAGTTGCGCTGGATCGCCGCCGATCCAGTGCGTGTCGACGAGAATGTCGGCGTTGCGGCGCGACCAGCGCGCTGCTTCAGCGAGTGTGTCCCAGTCAGAATCAGAAAGCAAAGAATGCGTGACATACATTTCCTGCAGCTGCGTTCCCGTTCCGAAATACGAATGGATTTCAGCGGGAAAATCGTGATCCGGATCATCCTTGAGTTTTTCAGCGTAGCGCGCATAGATCAGGCCGTGAAGCATCAAAGAATTCAGCGGATAAAGCGGGCCGCGGCGAACCACGTATTCGTGAGTCGCCGAATCGCGATAGGTGATCCATTGCTGACGATTCGAACCAACACCTGCAAAGGAATGATCGTCGCCGTCGCGCCAGATGGAATCCGCGTAACGCAGCCAAAAAGGCGAGGGATACGTGCCGGTCGTAAGATTCACATAAAGATCCGGCTCGGCGAGGCGCAAATCACCGATCAGGCTGATCATGGCGGCAAAATCGCTATCGAATTCGCTGCCGGGATAGACCGTGGATGCGTTGCCCGTGCCGTCGAATTTAAATTGATTGATCCCGTAGGTACGTACCATTTCGAGGCAGACTTCGCGGAAGCGCTTGAAATAATGCGGCCCGGAAAGCACGAAGCCGCCGGAATTTTCCTCGTAGTCTTGCTGCTTGCCGTACTCCAGACGCTCCTTGCGCGGGCCGTCGTAACCTCCCCATGGCGAAAGCCAAATGCCCGGGGCCGCGTGATACTTCTGCGCGGCTTCCTTGACGGGAGTAAAGCCATGCGGAAAACCCGAATTGAAATTCCAGAGCGATTTGTGATTGTCCCAGCCGTCATCGAAGAGGAATGAATCGAGCGCCACGTTGCGCTTCACGTGCAGCTCCTCGCCGAAAGCGTGAATCACGTCCAGGGCGCCGGCCTGGTCATACGGCGTGAAATAACCGAGGTCGTACCAGGAGTTGTAATGCAGAAATGTGCGGTACGGATGAGCGCGCTCACGCTCGACGTAGCGCAAGAAATCGCGGCGAAGCTGGCCTGGCGCCGCCGTGCCAATCACGGATGAGTAGGCCGCGTCACGGCCGTGCACGAGAGGCAGCTGGCGATCGATGCTGCAAGACAAGCGAGTGCCCTCAACAGCACTCTGCGACAGCGGATGTTCGAAGCCGAAAAACCAGGTCCCTGACGTGACGGGCGAGCCTTTGACGGTGCCGACAACTTGAGCTCCAGGGACATCGAGTTCCAGCATTGTTATCTTGGCGATCGCCAAATTGTCTTTGAGTGAAGAAAATTGAACTTCCTGGCGAATGTAGTTCGATCCTTCGCGAAGAATCGCACGCCATGCAATGTGGAGCCTCTGCTGCAGGTCCTCAAAGGAAGCTGTCAGAGCACGGCCAAGAAGGCGTTCGGAGAGGCGCGCCGCACGTGAGTCCGCAGCGAGTTCCTCGATCTTGGGAGCGCCGAGCAAGCGCATGTTGGATGAAAGAACTTGTGAACCATCGGTGAGAGCCAGCGAAAACGCAGGCTTCGAACTCATAATGCTCTGTCCGTTTCGTTCGTCTTTCATCTGAATGAGTTGTAGGCCATCCGGAGAGATTTGCCATTGCGCCGTGAGAACGTGATTGCTGAGCGAAACCTTGCCGCCATCGATCCGCGCTTGTGCCGGGCCATACTCATCCGATGAGTTCTGCAGCATTGCCGCGAACGATGAGTGACTGAAAATCGAGGCTGCCGGAAGACTTCCGAACAGCAACGCGCCGCGGCCGACAAATTCACGGCGAGTCATTCTGTGGAGAAAATCTTGCGGCATTGTATGTGGGTCCTTTCTTGCGCGATGCACGGGTCTCCTTGACAGATAAATTTCAATCGAACTGAATCAAGCCCGGGCCAGGATCGCTTGTGAAAAAACAGCTCGCATCAGCCAGTCCCGGAAAGCGCCGATGATAATGCGTTCGCCAGGCTTTGCAAAACTCTTCCGCATGGCTGGAATCGACGAGCGCCCAGATGCTGCCTCCAAAACCGGCGCCGAACGCCGACGCAGCATCTGCGCCGAGGGAGCGGG
>JASHRL010000140.1 GCA_030037355.1 Candidatus Acidiferrales bacterium
GCGCACGTGATTCAATTTCGAAGCCATCCGCCGTTTGGCCCGGCTGACCCGCGACTTCATTGCATACGCTGTGATTCCAAGGTTCCGGCGGGCTTCTTCACAAGACTCGCCGTTGATGTGATGCAACTGGAAAGCCGAGCGCAGCGCGGGGGACAGTTGATTGAATTGTTCGGTTATCAGAGCGCCGATCTCCGACGAAGCGCAGGCTTGTTCCGGACCAGGCTGATGATCGTCAACGATTTCAAGGGAGGCAGGATCTTCACTGGAAAGCAGGTGTTCCAACGAAGTTTCGCGGGCGCTGCGCTTGCCACGGCGTACCATCAGAGCGGCGTTGATGACCACGCGAGTCAGCCAAGTTGATACCTTCGATCGCCCTTCGAATTTATCGAAATGGCGCGCGGCGCTCAAGAAAGCATCCTGGAGTGCATCCTCGGCATCTTCGCGATTTCCGAGAATCCGGAAGGCGTGCCAAAAGAGCCGCGGATGGTGAGCCAGTAGCACCTCGTCAAGCCGTTCGCGAGTTTCGCCGAAGTGCTGTTGTTTCAGCGCTGCAAGATTCTGACCCACAACAAGGCCTCTCAATGCTGCAATGCTCAGACGCGCTGCAAACAGGCTCTTTGTGGCGCAAGAGTCGTGCCAAACCGGATACTCCAGTCCGGGCGCAAGTCCGAGGGATAAGTCGTTCCGGATCTGAGTGATGTCCTCGTAATTGCATAGGAATGCCGATGAGCTACTGACGAATCCGTGACGGATACCCAACACTGGCAAGCTTTGGTCGCGACCGTCGCCGTGCGCAAAGGTGGCTCGGATGGGACTCGAGTGAAGGAACTGAGGAAATTCGCGCAAGGACGGACTCTTCGCTGGAGCCAGGAAACGGCCCTCAAGCAGCGCTTTGGCTCGGTGTGGATGGAGCTCCGGTCCTAGATACCCTTAATCTCGCCACCGTCCATGCGCAGGGAAGAACCGGTCATCCACTTCGCTGCCGGCGATACCAGATAACCCAACAAGTCAGCGATCTCATCCGGCCTTCCATAGCGGCTGATGCCGGCTTCTTCCGGGAATTTCTCGATGGCTTCTTCGACTGTGACATTGTGGGCGGGCGCCCACTTTTCGAAGAAAGACTGTCGGCGTCCCGTCATCACGGGACCCGGCACGACGCTGTTAACTTGCACTCCGTCTTTGATTCCTTGTTCTGCGAACGCTTTGGCGAGTGCAATGATGGCCGCGTTCGTGGCCGCCACCGCGGCGAATCCCGGCTTAGGATCAAGCGCCGCGCTTCCCGAGATGAACACGACCGACCCATGCGAAGCCTTCAATGCATCCCAAGCGCGTATTGTCAATCTGCGAGCGCCGTGCAGCTTAAGAGCCATACCGTCTTCCCACTGCGCATCCGTCATTTCGAACAAATCAATCTGCGGGACCGCGCCGGCGATGTTCAGCAATGCGTCGATTCTGCCAAACCGTTCGAGGGTGCCCTTGACAATCGCCTCCGCCGATTGTGGCTGGCGCAGATCGAGAGCGCAGACCAGCGGATCAGCGCCAATCCCTTGGACCTCGGTCGCCGCTTTCTCTAAGTCGTCCTTGTCTCTTGCAACCAGCACAATCGCAGAAAAATCCCGTGCCAGCCGCAGCGCCGTAGCTCGTCCGATCCCTTGGCTGGCACCCGTAACGATAGCAACAGATTTTGCTGTCATTTTCTCTGGCTTTCTAAATCTATCCACTTTGCCGTCATCCTCGCATCGCCGATGGGGCCGCCTCTCGCGGGAGAGTCCCTATTCTTGAATCGAAATCTCTCAAGGTGTTTTACGGAGATCGTGTTTCGCGAGCGACGAGTTAATTTTTCAATGGCTTCGATTTTACAAGGTCCGCTGCCGACGCTCCTTCGAGCGACAACCCATATCCAACTTCTCGCACGATGCGTTCTTTTAGCGGCTGAATGAAATGCACACGCGTGTTCCGGCGCGTCACTTCCGGGGCTCTCAGGTACGACTCCGCCAATTCCAGCGCCCGGCTGAGCGCCTTCCCATTCGGTACGACCTCGGCAACCACTCCCCATTCGTGCGCAGTACGAGCCGTCAGCGGCTGTGGGTTTAGCAAAAAAGCCTCCGCTCGTCCTGAGCCAGCGCGATAACTCCACGCAGTAAAGATGCCGTCGCCGGGCACTACGCCCCCCGCGAAGTGGGGCAGATCGTGGAACGTTGCATCCTCGGCGGCAACAATAACATTGGCGAGCAGAGCATATTCGGAGTGTACGTGAGCGCGTCCCTCCACAGCTGCAATCAATGGCACGCGTATATTGGCTATGTTCTCGACAATTTGAGTTCCCTCGTCCAGTACCTGGCTCCAAACGCTCGGGTCGGCAACGTTGCCGAAGGATGAGAAGTCAATTTCAGGAATGAACTCCCCACCCGCTCCGGTGAAGATCACAACCTTGTTTGCTCGATCCTGGGCAATCCGGTAAAAGGCGTCCACGAATTCCGTATGATCTTGCGCTGTGAAGGTAAAAGGTCCCCCATTACTGTGGAATTCAGCAATTAGAACGCCATGGGCGTCTCGTGTCAGCTTCAGGCTGCGGTACGCAGCGAAGTAGTCGTGTTGCGGTGGCATTGCATTCTCCCTAATATATTTGCTTTTCCGAATCGACTTCCCGGAACAACCTCAAAGAACTGAGCAGTAACGCCCAAGCTCCGGCCAGCCAAATCAGGCGAACGACTTTTGTGTTCCCTGCGCGGCAAGAATCGTTCCTACAGTAATCCGCAGCAGAATAAAACCCATCTTCATTTGCTTTTTCCCTTTACACTCGATGCCAGCGTCGCTTCATTTCAGATTGTCCGCTCGCAAGGACCTCGCGCGAGGGTTCAGGAAACCTTTTCACGCAGTTCACTCTCGGCTTGAAGCCAGTCATCAAGCTCACGTCCTGCAGCGCCACCTCGCTGGACGTAGAGTTCATAGGCTCGGAGTGCGATCTCCTCATGAGCGGGCGACTTTCCAATGGGCGGGGTGTTTTTTGCATTCGAAACCTCGCCAACTGCCGCTCGCCCCTTTTCCGAACTTTTGTCTTTCGCTGTCATATTTCGGTCCCCATCTATGCGGTTTGCCGTGCCGGGGTTCCCTTTAAAAGCGTTGCGGTCGCCGCTTCCAGAATTACGTCCACCACGAGCGCCGGCTCTGAATACATTGGAGTGTGGTCCACGCGATGCGACCGGATCGTCGCACGCATGCGCTCCGCCATGAATCGCTGGGTTTTCGGATTGATCATGCGGTCTTCTTCTGCGATCAAATACCACGACGGTTTCGATTTCCAGAGCGGCACCGGTGCCGGCTCTTGAATGCATTGAACCGCGATTGGCCGCTGCACCGCTGCCGCGATCCTCGCTTGCTCGGCCGTCGCGTTCTGCGCAAGCGCTCGGCTGAACGCGTGCTCCGGCATCCATACCAAACCATGGGAATCGGGAACCATCTTGGGCTGTTCCGGATTCGGGGCGTCGCGATAGAACACTTGGGCTACCGTCTCGCCCTCATCCGGTGCGAGCGCCGCGATATATACTAGGGACTTGACTCGCTCCTCTCGGACCGCCGCGATCACGGCACCGGAGTAGGCGTGCGCCACGAAAACCACTGCGCCCGTAGTCTGCTCTAGTGCCCAACTCAAAGCGGTAGCGTCGTTCGTCAAGGATGTGAGCGGGATGGGTGCGCACAACACCCTCAGACCGCGCTCTGATAGAGGGCGAATGATATTGGCCCAACAATAGCCGTCTGCCCACGCCGCATGGACCAGAATGATCGTCGAATTTTCCGGAAACTCATCCATATCGCGGTCTGTTCTTCTACGCTCGCGCGCACCTGATGCCGCTCGCATCGAGAAACTCTTTCATCGCCGCCGCAATTTCCACCACGTGCGTCTCAATCGCGAAATGTCCGGTTTCAAGAAACTGAACCTGCGCGTTAGGCAAATCTTTCCGGAATGCCTCCGCTCCGGCCGGAATGAAGAACGGATCGTTTTTGCCCCAGATCGCGAGCAAGGGTGGTTGCGACTTGCGGAAATACTCTTGGAACTTTGGATAGAGCTTTACGTTCGAGGCGTAGTCCAGAAACAGATCGAGCTGGATCTCTTTGTTCCCCGGCCGTTCGAACAGGGTGGTATCCAAAGTGTACGATTCGGGCGGAACACTCTCTGGATTCACCACGCCATGGGTGTACTGCCAGCGCGTTCCTCCCTCTGTCAGAATGCTTTTGCGGAGTATGTCCCTGTTCTCCGCCGTAGGCGCATTCCAGTACTTCCGAATCGGGTCCCAAGCGTCACCGAGGCCTTCTTCGTATGCGTTCCCATTTTGCGAAACAATCGCTGTGACGCGTTCTGGGTGGGCCATCGCCAAACGGAATCCGGTTGGCGCACCATAGTCGAACACGTAGATTGCGTAGCGCTCGACCTTGAGTGCTCGCATGAAGGCCTCGATCGTTAGAGCCAATTGATCGAACGAATACACATATTTTCGTTCAGGCGGAACTTCGGTAAACCCGAAGCCGGGAAGGTCCGGCGCGATCACGCGGTAATCGCTCGCCAGGCGCGGAATAAGTTCGCGGAACATGAACGATGAGGTTGGGAATCCGTGCAGCAAGAGAACTACGGGCGAGTTAGCTTCGCCAGCCGTACGGTAAAACACGTTTACCCCGTCGGCTTCCACTCTGTGGACCGACGTAGCAGGCACGCTGACTCTCGCCCGCGTTGCTCGTTTTATCGCTGTTCGAGACCCGGCATCACTCATCTACCCTCTCCTGACTTCGTTAGTCATAGGGCAGGTGAGATGCCAAGGGATGAGAATCCTCAAAGGAGGCGGCAATCCATGCAAATCATTCTGCTATTGCAGTTTGCAAGGAGGGGAGCTACGAAGATTTCGAGCCGTACCTGACAGATCGGTGGCGGATGTCCGCCACTGACGGGCTTCCGTCGGGTCGCCTCTCATCACTCAGTGGATCGTTACAGCGGTTTACAGACTCAGTCCTGGCCGGCTGCAGCGCTCATTCTGCGTACCTGCGGCATTTCGCCGGGCCGACGAATGCGAAGTTTCTTCATCCGGTAGACCAACGATGTTCGTTTCATGCCCAAGCGCGCGGCCGCTCCGCTCCGTCCTCCGATCACCCAATTGCTCGCTTCCAGCGCACGGAGAATATGATCCCGCTCGACCTCAGCGAGACCATTGATGGGGAGGTTCTTCTCCCTGGGAATTGGGAAGGGCTCCAGCTCGGAAATTGGTGCGCGCAATATGGACTGCGGGGAAAGAATCACTGCTCGTTCGATAAAGTTTTGCAACTCACGGACGTTCCCTGGCCATGGGTATCGCACCAATGCATCCATCGTTTCTGGTGGGATCGCATCGATTCGTTTGTTCATGCGCTGCGCGTAAACCGCAGTGAAATGCTGCACCAATCTCGGAACATCGTCCGCACGCTGCCGCAAAGCCGGAACGTGAATGGGAAATACTTTCAGGCGATAATAAAGATCCTCGCGAAATGTTCCTTGCTTTACCATCGCCGGTAGATCCCGGTGCGTCGCTGCGACGAGGCGTACGTCCACCTTATGCGTGCGGTTGCTGCCGAGTTTCTCGAATTCCTGCTCCTGTAAGACGCGCAGCAGCTTCGCCTGCAACTCCAGAGGGATATCGCCGACCTCATCAAGAAAAAGCGTACCTTTGTCGGCGAGTTCGAAACGCCCTGTCTTCTGCGCAATGGCTCCCGTAAACGCTCCTTTTTCGTGGCCGAATAGCTCGCTCTCAAGAAGTCCAAGAGGGATTGCAGCACAGTTCAGTTTCACAAATGCTTTTTCGCTGCGACCGCTCAGCCGGTGTATCGCGCGGGCGACGAGTTCCTTGCCGGTTCCCGTTTCACCCTGGATCAAGACACTCGAATCGGTTGGCGCTACCACAGACACGAGGCTCAACGCAGTCTTTAGCGCCGGACTCTCTCCGATGATTTCCCCAAGCTCGGCACGAATTTCTTCTTCGAGATACCGCCGTTGTTTCGTCTCCTCGTCTCTGTCCTTGACGGCCCTTTCGTAGTCCAACGCGTTCTCTACCGCAATTGCCACCTGGCGAGAAACCTGTTCGAGAAATTTGACGTCCTCTTCTTCGAATGCCTTTTCTGTCCGCTTGAGGGCGCTCAATACACCCAGCACCCCCGTTCTGCCGATGAGCGGGAGATCACAACCTGACTTCAGGCCTTCCGCTACGATCTCTTCGAAAAACAGTCGCCCGACGTCGCTGCCAAGACTTTCGGGGTCGTCGCGTACATCCTCAAAGCTGTCAATATGCTCGCTCTTCCCTGTCCGGAACACTTTCCCGCAGACCGAACCACGAATCGGTACGATCGCTCCGTCGGTAATGGCCCCTCGCGAGTCAGGGTTGTACAGGATCGTCAGGCGAAGGTCCTCGGTGTCGCTATCCGGAAGAAGCAAGGCGCAAAAATCGCATCGCGTTACGCGCAGCAAATTCGTCGAAAGCGCATCGATCAGGCGGCGAAGGTCCAGCTTCGACGCCATGCTATTCGTAATTTCCAGAAGCAGGTGAAGCCTCTCTCGTTCGCGCCGCAACTCTTCTTCGTTAATATATCGCTCGATTGCGATGCCGGTGATATGGCTGGCATTCTCGATCAACTGCAAATCGCTGCTGTCAGGAGTCCGCATTTCGCGATACAGAATCGCGAAAGTTCCGAGGACCTTTCCTTCCTTGCTGAACAACGGGCGGGACCAAACCGAGCGGATCTCATAAGGCACCATCAGGTGACGATAGTCGTCCCACAGAGGGTCGGTCGAAATGTCCGTCACATAAACCGGCTCCCTCCGATAAACAGCGGTACCACAGGATGCTCCTTTGGGACCAACTACCGTGCTTCCCACGTGAGTGCTAAATCCAGGTAGACTCGGAGCGGCGGCGCAACGGAGATGTTTCCCATCCTCATCCGGAAGCCAGATGGTGCAGAATAGACCCTGTCGTTGAGACTCGACCAGCCGTGCAATGATCGCCAGAATGTCGGGCAGCGGTGCCCCGGCAACAATCATCTTTAGAATCTCCAGTACCGACTCACCGGAAAAGAGTCCCGACTCGTTCTGGGTCCTTTCGACGTTCAGTCCGACCGGCGTCGCAGATTGGGTTCCTCTTTCCATGAATTGTTGCCCTTCCCCAGCGATTAGATTGGGCGACCGCACTTTTGGATACTGACTTGTTCGAAACGCAGGTGATGACAGCCAGAGCGTTAACCTTCTTCAGTCATGTCCGAAGAAGGTCTGCACTTGCCGCAACACACCGATTTCGTAGCCAATTCCCCGGTTGGAACAAATACTACTCTAAGCCAGAACGAGCAAAACTGCCACCGCGGACCCAGGGACGACCGGCCGATAGGCGGAGCGACAAAAAACCACTTGTGGTCGGGATCTAATCGCCAGATGGATGTTCTAGCCCTTTGGTCTTTTGGGCGATCATTCGCCACGCGACCGCCGCGCTCACGATAGCGAGAGTCGCACAAATCAGCATGATGAGCCTAAATCCGAATACAAAGCTCCGATTGATCAAAGCTCTTAATGCTCCAGCCGCGCTGGGATCTGTATCCCGTGGAATTGGGAGAGCGGCGAGCGCGATCTCGCCCGACTGCACACTGTGTCTTACCTCCGGAGGCAGATGTAGCGTCCCTAGATTTTCATTTATCCGATGGCTAAACGCTCTCACGATCACGATTCCAAGAATCGCGATAGCTAGCAGCCCTGCGACTCGGGCAACGGCGTTGTTTACTCCCGAAGCGGTCCCTGCGTTGTTTTGATCGACGGCGTCCATGACAACAGTCGTCAGTGGAGCGACAGTGACGGCCATTCCGAGCCCCAGCATCACAAACCCGGGAAAGAATGTTGTCCAGTAACTGCCGCCGACGGACGGGAGCGCGAAGCCGACAAATCCCGCGGCTGCGATAATTGGGCCGATGATCAGCGGTAGTTTAGCGCCATATCGCGCGACTAGCCCACCCGACCATCGCGATAGAAAAAACACGAGCAGGATTAGGGGAAGCGCTGCCGCACCTGTCGCCGTAGTTGAATAATGCTGCACCTGGATCAGATTCAACGGAAATAGGAAGAAGAAAACTCCGAGTGCACCATAGAGCAACAGGGTAATTAGGTTGGCCCCAGTGAAGTCGCGCGAGCGAAACAGCGTCGGTGGAACCATCGGTGCCCGTGAATGTGCTTCGACATAACAAAAGGCAATCAGACACACGCCGCCCAGAACTAGAGTTCCCCAAACCGCAGTATTGCTCCAACGCACCGCGGCAGATTCGGTGAATCCGTACGTCACGCTGGCCAAACCTGCGGTCACAATCAACGCGCCCGTCCAATCCATACTCTCGTGCGATGCCATCTTACTTTCGGGAACACGCCATAGCGAAAGGGCGATGACAACGACGGCTATGGGCACGTTAATGAAAAACACCCAGCGCCACGAAGCATGTTCGATCAGCCAGCCTCCGAGAATTGGGCCGAGAGCTGTCGTGATTGCCGTGAATCCGGACCATGTGCCAATGGCCCGCCCGCGTTCCTTCTCGTTAAAAGACGCGCTGATGATCGATAGGCTCGCGGGCACAAAAAGCGCAGCTCCAACCCCTTGAACGGCTCGCGCAAAGACGAGCTGGCGGACGCTCAAGGAGAACCCACAACTGGCGGAGGCGACTGCGAAAGTTGCTACACCTATAAGAAACATCCGCCTGCGACCGAATCGATCTCCCATCGAACCCCCGGTCAGAATCAGCGCGCCGAGAAACAATGCATAGGATTCGATGACCCACTGGATGTCGACTATAGTTGCGCCGAAGCTTGTTTGAAGCGCGGGCAGAGCTACATTTACGGCGGTACTGTCGATGAAGGCCATGCTGGAGCCAAGGATGGTCGCCGCCAGAATCCACGGCGCCTCTTTTGGTAAACAAGTGACCGCCGGGGGTCTGGACAAAATGACGGCTTCGTCGCACGGCGGCCTCATTAAAGTGTCTTGATCAAGCCGCCGTCGATGACGTAGTTCGAGCCCGTGACATTTGCCGTGCGCGGGGAAGCAAGCATCACGACCAGGGCCGCGACTTCCTCTGGCGTCGTCATCCGCCCGGTGGCAAGGCCTCCGATGTGGGCGAGTGCGTTCTTCCTCGCCGTCTCCGGATCGACGCCCGTGGCCTTTGCGACGGTCTGCGCCACGCCGTCCTTGCCGAGCCAGAGGTCCGTGCTTACCGGACCCGGAGAAACGTCATTAATGCGAATGCCGTGCGGGCCAAACTCCTGCGAGAGCGCCTTGGTGAGATTAACTAACGCGGCCTTGGCCGCACCGTAGTCCACCGTGCCAGTATCTGGTTGGAAGAAGGCGTTCACTGAAGCGATGTTCACGATCGCGCCGCCGCCCCGGTTGATCATGTTGCTCACGGCCGCGCGCGTCGCCCGCAGGGCGGCAAAGAAGTTGAGGTTCATCGCCCACTCGAACTCCTCGTCGCTGGTACCCAGGAATCCGTTGAGGCGGAGTCGGACGCCACCTACATTATTTACAAGCACGTCGATACGGCCGTGATCGTCGACCGCACGTTTCACGAGTTGGCCGGGACCGTCTCGTGATCCCAGATCGACGGCAACTGAAGTGACGCGCTCAATGCCATGTAGGCTTTCGACCGTGCGGGCACCAGCAACCACGATCGCCCCCTCGGCGACCAGCGCCCGTGTGACAGCGAGCCCGATGCCTTTGCTTGCACCGGTGACGACGCAAACCTTATCTTTAAGTTCGAGGTCCATGCGTTTTGCGTTGCTTCCACCGTATCCCCGGCGATTGGCTTCCGCCGCCGAGGGGAACCGACGCGCTCGGGCACGAGGCTACGCCCTTTATCCCAGACAAAGCAAGGCATGTCGGATCTGAAGCATGAGCGAACGCCCGAGTCTCCGAAGTTAACGAGCGAGCCTTCCAGCTTCCGGGCCGCCGACCACCCAGACGCGGGGCAAAGCTTCTGCTGACGAGGCATACGTTCTGTCAACTACCACCGATTTGCTCGCCTCCCGAGGGACCTGCACATAACATGTACATCACCTGGTGTCGCTTGCGGGACCTCACGGCCGTTTACCCTGCCCTTGAACTGGACTGAAGTTGGACCGAATCGGTTGGGGCGATGTCAAAACGAGGCTGGCCTCGCGACGGCCTGAGTAAACTGTTTGGCTTCACCCAAACAGCGCTCGGACCGTAGGAAGCCGAGATGCGATAAAGGATCGAGAAGCATCACGGAGCCGTTTCTCGCTGTTCTTGGTGCGAGTGCGAGCGCGGTCAGGGCCTTTGCTGGGTTCGGCGAGCTCCTTGGCTGCGGCGTCAGGCTCGTTTCTGAACCTCTTAGCGAGCATTCCGAGCAATTGTGCAATCCATCGGCAAAAAAAAATCAAGACACAAAACACAAACGGAGAATCTTCATCTCCTCTCACGTAAACCACCCGGTCGCTTCCGTTTCTCGTCCGCAGAACGTACGGAACTCGCGGTCAACGTCGGCGCTTATTACACAAAATTTCCAACGGCCGTCGCATTCTTTTACGCCAATGCTGGTAACCCGGATCGGTGGGACCGCACCGATTTTCTTTGTAGCCTTCCCTGCGAGCAGCCATCTCCGGTGATTCTCCGGCTCGTATAGCGCCACCGGGAATTCCCCTTGTGCCTCCACGGAATAAGCCCGCTGCTGGAGGAGGTACACCGGTTCCCCGTCTGGCGGGACCAATCGAAGTAAGAGACGCGCACTCCTGTCAGTGCCCAGTGCACATGATCTTTTTCACAAAAGGTCGAGCGATCCAAGTTTGGGTCTCTTCCGACGGCCAACCTTTAGCCGTCACTTCATTCTTCCCAAGGCAGCCCCTTCTTCCCGAAGTGGCCGTAGTTCGTGGTCGACTGATAAATAGGCCGAAGCAGGTTCAGCCTGTCGATGATCGCAGCGGGACGGAAGTCGTATGCGCCTACGAATTCCGCAGTCGCTGCGGCGTCGCCGGTACCGAAAGTGTCAACCTTGATGGACATAGGTTTGGCAAGGCCGATCGCATATGCAACTTGAATTTCGACCCGGCCTGCCAATCCCGTTTTGAGGATTTCCCGCGCTACAAACCGGCAAAAGTAAGCAGCACTTCTGTCCACCTTGGACGGGTCTTTCCCACTAAAGGCCCCTCCCCCGTGGCGGGCCGCGCCTCCATAGGTATCCGCAATGATTTTTCGACCGGTGACACCACAGTCCGCCGAGGGTCCGCCATGTACAAAGCTGCCAGTCGGATTGATCGCAAACCGAATCGCGGGATGAAACCAATGCCCGAGTACGCGTGGAGCGAGTCTTTCACGCACGTACTCGACAATCTGCTGGCGCGTTGCCTCAGGACGATGCTGAGTGGAAACCAGGATGTCGGTCACCTGCACCGGTTTTTCGTTCTCGTACCGCACCGACACCTGCGATTTGGCGTCCGGGCAAATCCACGGGTACTTGCCTGATCGGCGGTCTTCCGCCAGACCCTTTGTCAAACGATGAGCTAAGACGATGGGAAGCGGCATCCACTCCAGCGTCTCTGTCGTCGCATACCCGAACATGATGCCTTGGTCGCCTGCACCCTGCTCGCCGTCGGAGTTTTTTTCCCGATCTACTCCGAGCGCAATGTCTGCGGACTGTTTGGAAATCATCTCCGTCACACTGACGCTGTCCGCGTTGAAGGCAGCCGAGCTATCGGTGTACCCGATATCACGAATTGCCCGCCGGGCGACAAGTTCGTGATCGATTTGTTCGCGCGAAGTGATTTCCCCGGCTATGACCACAGATCCTTCCTTGCAAAGAACCTCACATGCCACGCGCGAGTGCGGATCCGCTGCAATGTATGCATCCAGAATGGAATCAGCGATATAATCGCAAACCTTGTCAGGATGCCCCTCCGATACGGATTCAGACGTAAAGGTGTGGGTAGAGGGCGACCTCTGAGGAACTGGCCGGTCGAGTTCTGGAACAGCACTTGGCATGGATGGCTCCTTTCATTTCAGG
>JASHRL010000141.1 GCA_030037355.1 Candidatus Acidiferrales bacterium
TGGGGTTGGTTGAACAATCGCTTGCTGAAACGACTTCGGTACCGCGGGAGCACCGCCTTGGAGACTTGCAGGGCGACACGGGCAAAGGGCAGGAGTCCGACTTCGGCCATCGCACCTCCTGCCTCGATAGAAAACAACAATCTCGAACGGTCGGATATGCCAAATCCTCATCGTCGTAGCGAGGATGTCAACAGAGCCCCGCCAACTCTAAACTCGCGCTAGGACACCACTCGCGCGGCCGCAGGGTGGCCCAACGAAAATCAAATCCGCGTTGTTATCGTCTCCAGCCCGTGCGTTGATGGGCCTGTCTCGACGCGCCACAAAGCGAAGGCAATGAAAACAGCCGCGACGGCAATCGCGGTGAACATCCACAGGCCGGCGTGATAGCCCGCGGCGTTCGCTGCGCTCGCGAGCCAGTGATCGTTAGCCCAGCCGATGAGCAAATTGATGACGACGAGGCCAAGCTGCTGCACGGAATCCAACATGCCGTTGGCCAAGCCGAGGCGCGATTTATCGACGACGTAGACGAGCGCAGGCCACATCACCGCCGGCACGAGCGCGAATGCCACTCCCATCATAGCCAGCGGAATGGCGGGCGCGATATTCGTATAGCCGAGCATGGGAAACACGGGAACAATGAGCAGCGAGCCGAACATCATGAGCAAAGAACGGTGCGCGTAGCGGTCGACGAGCAAGCCGAAGATCGGCATTCCAATCAACGAAAAAAATGGCTCCATGCCGATGAGCAACGACGCCGTCTGAGGCGAAAGATGCCGCGCCTCGATCAGAAATTTCTGACCGAATGTTTCAAACGGGAAAATACAGCCATAAAACGTGATGCACAGCGCGGCGATCAGCCAGAAAGATTTGTCGAAGCGGAAGGCTTCGCCGAACGAGATTTTTGTATCGCGCGCCGCATGTCCCAGCGTGAATTTCCGTTCGCCGCGCGCGTCGAGAACCCAATACACAGCGGCGCCGAGCAGGCAAAATCCGCCAAAGCCAACGCCGAGCAGCAGCGGCCAGCGCCAATACCTATACGCATGTGGCGCCCAGGCAGGAGAAACCTGTGCAGTCAATGATCCCAGACGCGCTGCCGAGCCGCGAAGGCCAAATGCCAGGCTCAATCCATCGTGCCAAAACCAGCGCGCCACGCCGACATTGGCCGTGAGCGCCAGCGCTTCGCCTCCGGAACCAACCAGCAGCCGTCCGACAATCATGACTCCCAGACGCGGGCTGAGCGCCGTGATAATTAGACCGATGAAGATGAGTGCGCCGAAAATCGAAAGCGATTTTCGCGTCCCCAAGCGGTCGATGATGACGCCGCAAACCAGCATCGCGACGATGTTCGGAAAACTGTAGACGGCCTGCAGCGAGCCGATGTCCGTATTCGAAAAGTGGAGCTGGCGGCTGAGGAGCGGCGCGAGCGGCCCAATGTAATCGAACGCATAGTAGCCGCCATAGCAGGCGACGCCGATGATGGCGAGAATAATCCAGCGCGACGCGAGCGACGGCGCCGGCTTTTCGTTCACGCCTGATTCCTCAAGCGAGGTCGAAACCGAACAAAGATTCCATACATGCGCCGCGCTCCAGATTGTCTCGATAGCGGCCGAATCAACTCACTTATGCAATTCGCAGCGAGTCTACTTGCCTCCGCCGCTTGCTTCGCCAGCCGACGGAGGAACAAGTTTGTCGAAGGCCGGAATGTCCGTCGCTTGCAGCTCTTTCCATTTTGCGAGCTGCACATCCAACTGCCCGTCGAGAACCTTGAAAACCTCATAGGACTGCGGCGTCGGCCCGGTATCGGCGCTATCGACGGCGTGCTGCAAAGCGATCATCTTCACGCGGATTTTCACCGGATAATTGTGAATGTCCTCCGGCGCCTGATCTTCCGACTCATAGAGCGCGTTTTCGATGTCGGCGGCTTTTTCGTCGAGGCTATGCGCAGCTGCGACGGCATCGGCTCCGGCAGTTCCCTGCTGTATGACCGAGGCGAGACGCTGGCGCAGTGCGTGAATCTGGTTCGCGGCGACAATCAAATCGTTCAGGCGATTGCGAATTCGCAGAACGAGTTCATACTGGCGCGCGAGATCTGCGGGACTTGTTTTTACTTCAGGGTCCATCTTAATGATGAGTGGCTGTGTGAGCGAACTTCCGTTGGCGTCGAGACGCACTGTGTAATTGCCCGGCAAAACAAGCGGCGCCTCCGCTGCTCCGCCGAGCGCGGGATGCGGACCGGTGGTCAAAGACGCAGGAGCTTCGGAGCGGAGGTTCCAAACGTAACGGTTCATTCCCTGTTTGATCGGCAACGGCCGCGCGGCCTGCTCGCCTCCGAAGCCTCCCTCTTCTTCCGCTGATGCAGCCGCGGATTTGTGGCTGGTGAAGTGCTGGACGACGTTTCCATGCGCATCGAGAATGTCCATGCTTACCTCTCCGCTCTGAGCATTCTGGAAATAGTAATCAATCACTGCGCCGTTGGGAGGATTCTGGCCTACATCGCCAGCCGTTAATCCGAATCCACCGCCGCGGCGGACGCGGTACGTGACTTCGGGCTTGAAAAGATAAACGGAAGACTGAGCGACGTGCGGGTTGATTTGGCGCAGAGGCGTGATGTCGTCAAGACTCCAAATCGCGCGGCCGTGCGTCGCGACAACCAAATCGTCGCCGTGGATGATGAGGTCACGCACCGAAGCGACCGGCAGATTCAATTGGAGCGATTGCCAGTCGGCGCCATCGTCGAAGGAAACATAGATCCCCAGTTCCGTTCCGGCGAAGAGCAAACCCCGCCGCACAGGATCCTCCCGCACAGCGCGCACGAAAGAGCCGTTTGGAATGCCATTGGTGATGGAAGTCCACGTCTTGCCATAGTCCGTGGTTTTCCAAACATAAGGCGTCAGATCGCCGTTCTTATAACGATTGACTGCGACATAAGCAGCTTCCGCAACATGCGGTGAAGCTTCAATCAGGCTCACCTTGCTCCATGCGGGCAGATCCTTTGGCGTGATATTGGTCCAATGTGCACCGCCGTCGCGCGTGATCCAAACGAGGCCATCATCGGTGCCCGCCCAGATCAGACCCTTCTGTAGCGGGGATTCGACGACCGAAAAAATTACATCGTAATATTCGATCGTCGAGTTGTCGCCGGTGATCGGGCCGCCGGAGCGCCGCTGCTTGGATTTATCGTTGCGCGTCAAATCAGGGCTGATGATTTTCCAGGTTTGGCCGTCGTCGGTGGATTTGAAGAGCACGTTTCCGGCGTGATAGATCGTATGCGGTTCGAAGGGCGATATGGCGATGGGCTCGGTCCAATTGAAGCGATATTTGGCGACGTCGGCGCCCCATCCGTCCACGGACGTCGGCCATTCGGAGATGTCCTGATCCTGCTCGAGCCGTTTGTCGAAGCGCTTGATGTATGCGGTTTCTTTGTCGGTGGCGAAGACGATGTTGGGATCGGTTGGGCTTGGGAAAATATAAGCGCTCTCGCCGCCGCCGACGGGATAATAATCATCCGCAGTGATTCCACCATGACGAGTGCGTGTGGCGATAGAAATGGTGGAGTTGTCCTGCTGCGCGGCGTAAACGCGGTAGTCGAATTGATTGTCCGCGGAGATGTGATAAAACTGCGCGGTAGGCTGATTGTAAATCGTGCTCCATGTTTTTCCACCATTCGTCGAAACCGTGGCGCCGCCGTCGTTACCGATAATCATCCAGGAAGGATTCGTGGGATTGATCCACAGCGCGTGATTGTCTCCGTGCGGAACGGACGCCATGCGCTCGAATGTCTTGCCGGCGTCGGTCGAACGAAAGACCTGCATGTCCTGAATGTAAACGGTGTCGGCGTTCTTCGGGTCGACCCAAAGATGCGTGAAATACCAGGGCCGCTGCATCAGATCGTGCCGCCCATTGATGAATTTCCAACTCTGGCCGCCGTCCTCGGAGCGATACAGGCCTTTCTGATCTCCTGTGGCTTCGACGAGCGCGTACACGCGATTCGGATTGCCCGCGGAAACAGCTACACCGATTTTGCCAATCAATCCCTGCGGCCATCCCGGCCCGCCGAGCTTTTGCCACGTGTCTCCGCCATCGGTTGATTTGTAGAGACCATCGTCGGGCGAGCCGCCGCTCGTAAGGCTCCAGGGCGTTCGCTGCACGGTCCACATCGCGGCATAAATGATCTGCGAATTCGTGGGATCGAAAATGAGATCGGCGGCGCCGGTCGTGTCGTTCTTATAAAGAACTTTTGTCCATGTTTGCCCGCCGTCAGTGGAGCGAAAAACGCCGCGCTCCGTATTCGCGTCATAAACATGCCCGAGCGCAGCGACAAAGACGCGATTCGGGTCATGAGGGTCGACAATAATTTTTCCGATGTGGCGCGAGTCGCTGAGCCCGATGTGCTGCCACGTCTTGCCAGCATCGGTGGATTTATACATTCCGTCGCCATAAGCCATGTCGCCGCGAGGAAGAGCTTCGCCGGTGCCAACGTAAACGACGTTCGGCTGAGAGTAAGCGACGGCGACAGAGCCGATGGAGAAAACGGAGCCTTTATTCCAAAGCGGCTCCCAGGTCTGGCCGGCGTCGGTGGTTTTCCAAACTCCGCCGCCGACGGAACCCATGTAATACGTCAGCGGATCGTTAGGAATACCCGTGACGGTTTCGACGCGACCGCCGCGAAACGGTCCGATCAATCGCCACTGCATCCCACTATAAAGATTTTTGTCGTAGGTTTGCGACTGCGCCAGCTCGGCGCGATTGCCGAAGGCCAATACGATTGCCACTCCGAAAAATGCGACCAATGCTGCTGACTTCCATAGTTTTCTCATCTGTCCCTACCCCCGATTCTGTCTGACGCGCCACCCCTACCGCCCGCAGGTCGCCAAACGCGGCACATTCTAGCCCAAGCGAAACGCGACGCCAGCGAAAGATTCTGCCAACTCCCCGCGCGGCGAGCCTGCCGCAGATATTTTGTCTTGCGTCCGGAATACTACCGGCTGTAGTTTAGCGGCGATTTTGTAAAGGTGGGAGGCCAAAATGCGAAACGTTAGCCGGTTGCCGAAGAATTGCTTCATCGCGCTGTTTGCTTTGGTGGTTCTCGCAATTCTTGCTGTTGTCTGGACTGTGCCCGGGATGGCACAAGGACGCCGCGGCGGTCAGGACGAAATGAGCGGCGGAGAGAACGGTCTTAGAGCGTTGCATTTCCGCGCGCTGGGGCCGGAGGGCAATCGCGTCGCCTCAATTATTGGCGAGCCCGGAAACCCGAATGTCGTTTACATCGGCGCGGCTGACGGCGGCATCTGGAAGACTTCCGATGGCGGCACGAACTGGGCGCCGGTCTTCGACCACGAAGATGTCTCCGCCGTAGGCGCGCTGGCGATGGCGCCTTCGAATCACGATGAGATCTGGGCGGGCACCGGCGAGCCGTGGATGATTCGTCCTTACTATTCGCTGGGCGACGGCGTCTACAAGTCAATCGACGCCGGCCGCAGTTGGCAGCATGTCGGCCTTGAGGAAACCGGACACATCGCGCGCATCATTGTCGATCCGCACGACGCGAACACCGCATTCGTTTGCGCTATCGGCCAGGCATTTCGCCCGCAGCACGAGCGCGGAATTTTTCGCACCACCGACGGCGGGAAAACCTGGCAGCAGATTCTCTACGTCGACGACAACACGGGATGCTCGGAGATGGCTATGGATCCGAGCGACTCCAATACGCTTTACGCCGGCATGTGGCAGGTGTCGATTCACCGCTGGAATCTGGACAGCGGCGGAACCAGCAGCGGCGTCTACGTGAGCCGCGATGGCGGAAACAATTGGATAAAAATCAGCGGGCACGGCCTGCCGGCGGTGGATCATCCGATCGGCAAAGTCGCCGTGGCTGTTGCGCGCAGCAATCCGAATCGCGTCTATGCGTTGCTGCAGGATACGACGCCGGGCCTTTATCGCTCTGACGACCGCGGGCATTCATGGACGCTCGTCAATCAGACGCACGTCACAACAGAGCGCTCGCCCTACTACACGCGATTTGCTGTTTCTACTGATGACGAGAATCTGCTCTATTTTGTCTCCGTCGCGTTCAGCATGTCGCGTGATGGCGGCAATACGGTTTTCATCCCCGGAGGTTTTGGCGGCGGTGGCGGAGCTGCGCGCGAAGAATCGAGCGGCCCTCCTCCGGCGACTGGCGTTGAATCCGCAGGCGGCGACAATCACGACATCTGGATCGATCCCACAAATGCGAATCGCATCCTCGTCGCCAATGACGCCGGCGTGAGCATCAGCAACAATCACGGCACAACGTATCAGCGCTTTCTCCTGCCGATTTCGCAGGTCTATCACGTCACGGCCGACAACGAAATTCCCTACAACGTGATGGGCAACATTCAGGACAAATCATCCTACCGCGGCCCGAGCCGCACGCTTTCCGGTGGATTTTTCGGCAATGGAATCACGCTCGGCTACTGGACCGGCGCAGGCGGCTGCGAAGATGGCTTCGCCGTGCCTGATCCTGTCGATCCCAACATCGTATGGTCCGGCTGCGACAATGGCCGCATCGACCGCTTCGATGCGCGAACCGGCATGGCCCGCGATGTCACCGCCTGGCCCGTCACAAGCTATGGCTGGCCGCCGGCGAAAATGAAATATCGCTGGGACTGGGTCACGCCCATCGCCATTTCGCCCCATGACCACAATCGCGTCTACATCGGCGCGCAAGTCGTCTTCGAGACGACCGACGGCGGGCAGTCCTGGAAAGTCATCAGCCCTGACCTCACGGCGAACAACAAAGATCACGAAGGAGACTCTGGCGGCATCACGCCCGATGATCTTGTCACCTACGATGGCGCCACAATTTATGCCATCGCCGAGTCGCCCGTGAAGGCTGGCGTCATCTGGACGGGCAGCGACGACGGACAGGTCAACGTCACGCAAGACGGCGGTTTGCACTGGACAAACGTCACGCAGAACATTCCCGATTTGCCTGCGTGGGGCACTGTCTGGAGCGTCGCGCCTTCGCATTTCGACGCCGGCACAGCCTACGCCGCCATCAATTTGCAGCACGTGGGAATCTACGACGCGCGCGTCTACGAAACAAACGACTACGGCGCAACCTGGAAACTCATCACCGCCAGCGTGCCGAAGAGCGTCAATAGCAGCGCGCACATCATCGTCGAAGATCCAGTCCGCAAAGGCATGCTTTTCCTCGGCACCGACAACGCGCTCTACGTCACCTGGGACGACGGCGATCACTGGACGCGCCTGCGCAATAATCTTCCGCCCGCGCCCGTGTACTGGATGCAAATCCAGAAAACCTTCAACGATCTCGTCATCGGCACGCACGGCCGCGGCGTCTATATCCTCGACGACATCACTCCGCTGCGCGAATGGGATTCCGCGCAGTCGAAGGATTTTCAGTTGTTCAAGCCGCGTCCCGCATACCGCTTCCGCCACACGGACGACGCGCGCGAAACCGACGTCGAAGGCCACATCGTCGGCGAAAATCCTCCCTATGGCGCGGACATCAATTTCTATCTGAAATCTCCCGCCAAGGACGTGCAGCTAACCTTCACCGGCGCGAACAACGAAACCATCCGCACGCTCAAGGTCGACGGCCACACTGGCCTGAACCGCGTCTGGTGGGATTTGCGCTATGAGCCGGGCTTGCCCGTGAAGATGCAAACCACGCCGTTCGACGCGCCGTGGGCCGAGCCGCACCATAACTACTCTGCTTACGGCACGCGCATTCCTCCCGCCGGGCCTGTCGTGCCTCCGGGAAACTACACCGTCCACGTGAAAGCCGGCGACAACGAAGCCTCAGCGCAGCTCGCCGTCCTTCCCGACCCGCATTCGCCGGGCACCGAGCAATCCATCCGCGCGCAAGTGCAGTTCTCTCGGCAAGTGCTCGACGAAGAAAATCAGGCCGCGGACATGATCAATCATCTCGAATGGACGCGCCGCCAGATCGAAGACCTCGAAACCGTCCTCAACGCCGACGCGCAGAAGAATGCCGCTGCGATTCAGGCTGCGAAGGACTTCGAAGTCAAAGTCGTCGCGCTCGAAGGCAAGCTGATTGATGTCAAAAACACGGGCCGCAGCGAAGACGCGTTTCGCAATCCCGTGCAGCTCTATGAACGCATCAGTTGGATGATCGGAGATGTTGTGGGCACGCCGAATGGCGGGCCCGGCGGCGGCGATCTCGCGCCCACCGCGCAGCAAATCGCCGTCAACGATGAATTCAAACAGCAGCTCGCCGAAATTCAGGGCGAATTCAAGCAAATGGTCGGCCACGACACGCCGGCCTTCAACTCGATGCTGAAGCAGAATCACGTGACAGCGTCCATCGAACCCTAGCGCCGCGTCCGATATAGCCGACAGAACCGGCTTTGTGGGTCGTGGCCTGCCTGCCGGAGGCGGGCTTTAGCCACGACGGAACAGTCTGAGAACAATGGGGCTTCAGCCCCTGGCAGGCCGCCGGAGTTTTAGGAGGAATTTGCGAGGCATGGCACTAGCCGCTCGCTGAAAAATTCATTCGCGTGTCACTCTGAGGAGCCGAAGGCGACGAGGCCTGCCCGCCGTGGCGGGAATCTGCAGTCTGCTTTGAATCTTGGCACAAGGCTATTTTTCGCCTTGCCCAGGATTGCAACTTGGAGTGTCTTCAACAAGCTCTTAGCGGGCAGCCGCGCGCCAGCGCGCGAAAAGCCCAAACGGCTGCGCGCACAGACGCGCAACTATGCGCGAAAAGCCAAGCAGTTGAGACAATAGACGCGCAAGTGTGCGCCAAAAGACTGGAGCCGCGGGGCGGACAGGCTACAACTCGTCCTCGTCGAGCCCGCGATCAAACCAAATAATATCCTCATCCCGCAGACCAAATCGCCGCTCCTCATGCGTGTATTGGATAGACTCCGTCGAGAATATCTTGAAGGTTTTGTCAAGATATTCCAGCGGAAATTCCCCGTTCGGATCCGAAAAAAGGACAATGTTTATGCCGCCAGATCGTTGGACCGATTTGTAAAGAACGCCTTCAAACGGCGTGGCGTGTACGTGGGCCAAGTACTCGGCCATCGTCTGCGTAATCAGGTATTCTTGTTCCCGGCCAGGGACCACCGGCTGCGAGATGAGATTCTGCAGTTGCCTGAGAAATGCTCCCTTCTCACATTGTTTTGCAAAGTCGGGTTGGAAGTAGCTCAATTTACGATGGGATTTTTCAAGCCGCGTGAAATCAAGCAACCGCAACGACTTAGTGGTGCTCAGGGTGATGACTGCAGTGTCATTGCCCAGTGCGGGGCGAACCTCCGCTAGGCACGTCTTGCAGTCCATAGCTCCGTAGAAAGCAACCACGCCATCGACATTCATCCTCCCGGCCCTCGCCTCGCTCGGTGAAGGCGGCCCGATGTGCTTCAGTGGATCCTTAGATGCTTCTATGACGGTCAGAGCCGAAGGCCATATTCGTGCTCTGAATAGTTTTGATCCCGCCGGAAGCTCCCAAACTACCCTTTCTTCCGCCCTGGTCTCGGAATTCCACCATGGCATTTCCTCGACGCCTTCGAGAAGTCCCCTAAAAAGCGAGGCCGCAGCAGAGCTGAAGAATCGCCTCCTGTGTTTCAGATCCTCTGTCACGAAATTCCATTCCTCGTGATAGCTCTGGGGCCGGACTGGGATTGGGACATAATCCTGGGAGCCATCGAAAAACGCCTCCTCCCCGTCCTGAGGCCAAACGTCCTCATTCCTCACAAGCGCCCTAACGACCTCTTCTTCGAAACCTAGGAACTGACCGATCACATCCTGCAGATGAAAGGAGAGTGGATCACCCTTTTGCTCATAGTACACGCGGTCATCGTCTCCCTCACCGATACTGGGTTCGACGGGCCCTTGAGCAAAATTCTCCCGAACGACCGGATCAAGAATTTCGGCTAGACCCTCAGCGGTCACAGCATTCTCCCGATCACCATGGCAGAGAGAGCATTCTTCAGGTTCACCCTTTTCCTGAACTATCTTCTTTAGGTACTCGTCCTCGATACATCGCCAACATACCGCGTTGCTCACACGACCTCCGCGACTGCAGGAAAATATCGTATGGTAAGTTTACCTCGTTGCTACGTATGGACACCAGCCCGCGGGCGACGGAATCTGAGAGAAAAGGCTGGAGCCGCGGGGCGGACTTGAACCGTCGACCTGCCGATTACGAATCGGCTGCTCTACCAACTGAGCTACCGCGGCCTGCATTTCAATTTAGCATCGCCCGCAAAACCGGTCAAACGCTTCGGGATCAGAATTGCCTTCTCCCTAGGATTCGCCTGCAGGCCATTCAGCATCTTCTTAACAGGATGCTGAAAATGCTTCGACTCGTCAGGGCACGGTTTCAACCGTGCCAGAAGTCGTTCAGAGTCAGAGCGGCTTCAGCCGCTGCGGGAGGTCTTGGCATTCCGCTGAGATCCAATATGGAAATCGACCAAAGTAATCTCGCCTGCATCGCAAGACAGAGACAAAGTATGCTCCTAGTGAATCATTGTGATGACAGATAGATTAAGTCCGTGTATCGTTAACAGACAAAGACATGTCCAACAAGGCTACGTCGGAGATGATTGCGGAGGCGCTGCGGGAGATCGGTGTCCTGGGGATCGTTTTGGTGCCGATCGACATGATTTTCACACAAGGCGCAATTCATTGGGCTGTGGTTGCCTATGCGCTGACTGCCGGGTTTTTATTCTTGATTCTGGGAATTGTCCTTGAGAGGATTAGAGTATGAAGGAATTTCTGCAATGGATGGTTTTCATCGGCGCAGGCGTGGGACTCTTTATCTACGGATATGTGGCTGCTCGGCGAGAGCGAAAGAATGCCCCAGCGCAACTGCATGAGAACTTGCCCCCTCATACGACGCGCGCCGTTTTCTGAGGCCGCGCTGTGCCATTCTCTCAATTCCACTTGAAAATTTGGCCATAGAGTAGTATAAAGAGTGTGTAGGCTCGAGATCGAGCCTGCGGACAATTTGGCTGAATGGGAGGCGAGCCGCGGAGACGCGGCTTTTTGGTTTTCATGGGGCTGAAAAATTCTAATCGCCACACACCGGAATTAGAATTGCCCGTAACTTACACAAAACAAAGGACCGGCACATTTCTAATCGCTACATTTCGCGCCTTATTTGCGCGCAGGACGATTGC
>JASHRL010000142.1 GCA_030037355.1 Candidatus Acidiferrales bacterium
AACCGCTTGATCGTCGGCGTCGTGGGTGATGTGCATCATTCGGGCCTTGCCAATGCCCCCATGCCCGAAGTATTTATTCCGCTTCTGCAGGTCCCGCGGCCGAACGCGAGTCTAGTCGTAATCGTACGAGTCTCAAATGCTTCTCGCGCGTTGATTCCCTCCGTCCGCACGATTGTTTCATCCCTGGACAAGAACCAACCCATAGGCAAGATTGTCACCATGGAAGCGTTGCTTGAGCAGTCCGTTGCGGCGCCGCGCTTCTACAGCTTTCTGCTCGCCGTTTTCGCTTTCCTCGCGACGCTTCTCGCGGTTATCGGGACTCATGGCGTAATTGCATATTCGGTCTCGCGGCGCACGCATGAACTGGGCATCCGCATGGCGCTCGGCGCTCAACCGCGCGACATTGTAACCATGGTCCTCGGCGAAGGACTCCTTCCTGCCTCGATTGGCATCATCATCGGCGTCGGAGGCGCGCTCGCACTGACTCGCTTTCTGCGCAGCTTGCTTTTCGAAATCAAGCCGACCGATCCGCTCACCTTCATCGGCGTAGCCATTTTGCTCATGCTCGTCGCGCTCGCCGCCTGCTACATCCCCGCCCGCCACGCGATGAAAGTGGATCCCATGATCGCACTCCGCTATGAATAAAGACGCGCGTCCGCTCTTGCTCGCCACTAATCACTACTTTCGACGGGTGGCCCATCCTTCGCGTCTTGCGCGCATGCCGTTGCGCGCAGCAAAGGGTGGGGTATTTGCGGGTGCCCCATGCTCGCTTTTGAGCGTGGGCGGGTGAGAGTTTGACCGTGGTCGGCCTGTCTGCCACCCGCCCGCCGCCTGCTCGCCGTGGCGAGTGGTGGGTAGGCGGGCTTCAGCTCCGACATAACGCGCCTCGCCCCGGGCTTCTTTCCTATTCGCGCTGCCTTACGCGCGAACCACGCTTCGTCAGGGCACGACTTCAGTCGTGCCGAAAGATATGCCTTTGGATTCGCCGCCTATTCGCGCCTCTTTCTGCCTGCGCAGGCAGGCGCGATGTACTTGCTGTCCACTCGCCACTAGCCTGCCCTGAGGTACGAAGGGTCACTAGCCACTCGCCACTGCCTCTCCCCGCCTTGCGCTACAAATAAAACTATTAACCTCGATTCTTGTGCCCGCTCTTGCCTCCTCGTCCAGCCATCGCAGTGCATACCATATCTCTCGCGTGTATGATGCTGATGCTAGCGCGGTACGTTCAATGGAAAGGACGAAGCGTTCGCATGAGCCTCCTGCTGCCGAAAGTGCCATCCTCGCGCAATCCGCCGTCAGCCGTCGGCAGGGCATGGGAACTGCGCGCGCGAATCCTCTCACGGTCAATTTCCATCGTCTGCATTGGCTTGGCTTTTGCCCAGCTCGCGTACTCGCGTCAGGCCGCAACAAATCGCGCCGAAACATCACAGGAGATGACCAAAGCAATCTCGGCCATCCGCAGCGCCTACGCGGCCTTCAACCGCGGTGACTTCGACGCCGCCGTGGCCTCTCTTGATCCGAATATCGACTGGACCGAGCCCGCGACGTTCCCCGGCGGAGGCGCGTATCACGGACGCGCCGCCGTGAAAGGCTACCTCAGCCAGTCGCGCTCCGGCTGGACGCAAGGCGCCAGCAAACCGGTGCGTTTTATCCTGGTCGGCAATCGCGTCGTGGTTTTTGTCTTCGTCCGATTTCAGCCCAAGGGCAGTGACAGTTGGCACGAAGCCAAAATCGCCGACGTTTATACCGTCCGCCGCGGCAAGATTGTTCAGATGAACGCCTTCGCGGATCGCGAGGAAGCTCTGCGCTGGGCTGGCGCGAAGCCCGCGCCCGGCAAATAAGAGGTCAAATTGCACCAACATTGTGCAATCCAAATTTCGTCAAGGGCTTCCTACTTTTCGGCGCCTCACCCGTTTACCCTGGCGCCGGGAGCGCCGAACGTGGTCGTTCGTTCCATCCTCCTGCAATCCCGCGTTGCTGCATCGCATTTCCTCAATCCTCCCTTCCTTTTCGGCGTTTCATCTGCTTGCCCTGATGCAGGAAGGGCCGAAGGTAATCAGCTCCTCCGTGCCGCGAACTTTGCGCCAACAACCACGCGCCTGTTCCCCAGTCAGAGTGACAAATTGCACCATAATTGTGCAATCCGAATTCGGCCATTTTTTCGAAAATTGTCTTTTTCAAAATGCGCGAATTCGCACCTTCTCGCATTTCGTGAAAATTCACAAAAACGCAATCCTGTGGCCCTGAAACGCATCTTCGCATCGCGAAATTCACGCAAAACCCGAAAATTCAATGGCCTGCTCTTCCAGTCCAATTCAGGGTCAAAAAAGGTCACCAAAAAAGACAATTTGGCCCAATTGGCCGGTTTTAGTACCACCACTTAATTTTCAAAGGAGGGCCTCACATGCCCGGCTTTCGAATGCTCTACAGTGTGACAGTCTTGCTTCTCGCCACGCTTTCAACGCTCTTCGCTCCATCGCTCGGCAAATCAACGGCTGCGCCACTCGCGGCGCAGCCCGCCGCGGATCAAATGCAGCCCGCGCCAAAAAATCCGTCGCCCGGCCCGCCGCAAAAACAAAAACTGCCGCAGGAAAATTTTCTAAATCCTGCAACGCTCATCTACAAATTGCCGAACCAGATTCACTGGACTTCGGATGCGATGGGCGCGAAGACGGCGGTGCTGCTCGGCGATCCGTCGAAGCCCGGACTCTACATCATGCTCGTGAAATGGACGCCGCATCACATGAGCCATCCGCACTGGCATCCGAATAATCGCTACATCACGGTGATTTCTGGAACGTGGTGGGTCGGCACGGGAACAAAATATGATCCGAATCGCACGGTGCCGATGCCCGCAGGAAGTTTTGTCACGCACTTCGCGAAGCATGTGCACTACGACGGCGCGAAAGATGAAGAGTGCGAGCTGGAAATTGTCGGCGAAGGCCCTGCGACGGCGACGCCAGCAGAAGAAAAGTGAGTTCGAAAACAAATCCGCGCGCGCAAAAAATAAAAACCGGCAGCAGGATTCAGATTCATCGCGCGGCGAAAAAATCAAAGGCGAAAAGAAAAATCAACTGACTACGGATTGTATTTCGCGAGCCACGCGCGAATCTGATCGAAAATATCTTTTCGCTGATCCCAGCGCGGCGGAAAATGCGGCGAGCCGGGATACGTGACCATCTTCACGGTCTTGCTGCGCTCGGCGAGCAGCATGAAAAATTCGCGGCCTTGAAATGTGGGCACGCGCGGATCGGCCGCGCCGTGCAAAATCAAAAGCGGCGTGGTGACTTTGTCGGCGTACATAATCGCGGAAAATTTCAGGAACGGATCCGGATTGCGCTCGGGCCAGCGCGCGTCGTAATCCACTTGCGCGAGGTCGCTCGTAGGGATGAAGCTGAGCCAGTCCGTGATTCCCGCGCCTTCAATGGCCGCGCGATAACGATGCGTCTGCGTGACCGTCCATGAAGTCATGAAGCCGCCGGCGCTCCAGCCAAAAATCGCGAGACGATCCGGATCGGCCCAGCCCTGCGCGACGGCGAAATCAGTGGCGCTATCGACATCTTCATAGGCGCGATCGCCGAAGTGCTGATAAATGGCGTCGAGAAAATCGGAGCCGTAGCCGGTCGAGCCGCGATATTCCGGCCGCAACACGACGTAGCCGTAGCCGGCGATGATGCGAGAGAACGCGTCGAGAACGAGAGCATCATTCGCTTCCGGGCCGCCGTGCGGCAAAACGAGAAACGGATATTTCTTGCCCGCGACGTAATCCGCGGGAAACGTGGCGATGCCTTCGAGCGAGGTTTTTTCCTTCGAGGTCCAGTGAACGACGCGAACATTGCCGAGCGCGACGCTTGCGAGAGTGTCATCGCCTTCGTGTGTAAGTATTTTCAGCGCAGCGGCAGGCGAATCGCTTTCGGGGACGGCGAGATTGGGCGCGTGCGAAGGATCCGCGACGGAAAACACAAGTGTCTCCGGCGCGGAAGCGAGCTGCGGCGAAACGGGCAGCGCCACGACTCCGGCGGACCAACGATATGCGGGCGCGAGCACGTCATCGGCGAAGGAATCGATTTCATTTTGCACGCCGTGCTCGACGGCGATCCAAATTTTCCCGCGCGCGTCGCCGACAAGACCGAGCGTGGAGCCGCGAAGCGACGGAGTGCGGTCGACGGGAGCGCCGCCAGAGGAGGGAATGGTCCAAACGTGATCGGGAGTGAGAACTTGCGTCGTGGTGCTGAGAAAGACTAGTTCTTTGCCGCCATCGGACCAGGCGATGCCGCTTGCGGAGTTGGGAATTTCCGCGAGGCGGTGCGGGCCGCTGGCGCTGCAAACGTCGATCATAGAATGGACGTAGTGAAATCCGATTTTCGGATTTTGCGAAAGCGCGGCGAGCGTCTGCGAATCGGGAGACCAGGCGATGGAGCCGACATTCTTGAGAGAATCGCACCACCAAGCGCCTGAGGAACCATCCGCATTGACGACATAAATGCTCGATTGATCGTTTTCGATGATGGTGTGAACACCAGCGACGGCGAGAGGATCGAGAGTACGCGGATCGGCAGTGATGGCGAAGCGCGCGCCATCGGGGGAAATTTGCGCGCCGCTGACGCCGCCGGGAATATTGGTGAGCAATTTCGGCGCGCCGGAAGACTGCGCGGCGCCATTGGCGATTTCGATGGCGACGATGGCGAGCTGCGGAGGATTTTTGTCCGCGGCGAATGTGCCATAGAGATGGGAGCTGTCTGTGGTGAAACCAGCGGGTTCGAAATCTTTCGGGAGCGTGAGCTTCATGGAATTTGAGCCATCGGCGGCGATGAGATGCCATTCGGTGTTGGTGGTTCCTTTTTGTCCGCCGAAAGTGACGCGATAAAGAATTGTCTTTCCATCGGATGCGACAGCGAAAGGAGAAGCGGAGCGCAGCGCGGCCCAATCGTCAAAACCGAAAGGATGCTTGTCCTGCGCGACGAGCGGATTGGCTGAAATCAAGAGGGAAATCGCGCCTGCGAAAAATACGGCGGCGAAAATGATTGCGCGATGGGTTTTCATGAGTTGGATTTCCTCCCGCGACAAAAGTGTTTGGCGATCTCCAAGCCCATTGGAATGAAATGTGTTTCCGATTCGGCAACCGCAAGAATCTGTATCTTTTCCGTTATGCCATCCTAAAACCGATCATTCCTTCGAATCTCGAATGCAAGAGCCCGATAGCGAGGGTTCAAAGTGTATCTTGTAATGACTCAACTGACGGCGTTCCCGTACCTATAGCCTGTTGGTCATAATCCCACCAAAAGGGGACTGAAAGAATCCATCCTCTTCGGTTCGCTGCGCTGTCCAAATTGGAGAATCTTACTCTCAGTGTGAGTACGTCAGACTTCATATTGCTATTCCTCAAGTACGCCAGCATCTTGTCACGCGGTGCCTCGAACAATTCGGCGACATCGCCGTGAGAATAGACAGAAGGCCGTCCATCTTCAAACATTCTGCTCTCAATAATTCCTCCAGCTAGGCCGACAATGGGGCCGGACGGCGGATAGAAGTGGAGTGTTTTTTCCTCGTTCACCACGTCGTCAATTTGAATGCCTACCGCTGGAGTAGAAGAGGCTGTTTGCAGTCGAAGCGAGAATTGCGGAGGGTTTCCCAAGCAGAGGAATGACGCCATCAAGTCTGGCCGCTCGTGCTTTGCAAGTTCGGCTTCCAGTTTCTTGTGCTCTTCGTTCCAGGCCTGGAAAGATGCGACAAAGAATAAAATCAAAGCAGTAGTAATACTTGCCATGATTGTCCAGTGATTTGTCTTGCCTTGCCATAGGGAATAGAGGCCGATAACTGTAAAGATCGCGCTGCTCAGGAGTATCCACCAGTGTTTCAATAGCGCGCCTATATATTTCTCGATTCCCATACTGCACACTCCCGCGTGATCCAAATATCCCCATTTATTCCTCGGATGATAATCGTGGGATTATACGCTAATTCAAATGAGCATTCGGCGAAGCTATTTGCGGCGGATGGCGCGCGGCGAGGATTTCATCGGCGAGCATCCTGCAGAACTCATCTCATAAATATTCCGGCTGGCCACCGTTCCAGCCTCAGGGGTTAAAACCCCTGAAATTTGACCACTTTTCGGCATGGCTAAAGCCATGCCCTGACGAAAGCCCGTCACTTCATGAAGAAAAGGGGCGCATTTGTGCTTTGACCACTTTTCGGCATGGGTAAAGCCCGCCTGCCCACCGCGGCGGGCAGGCGGCAGGCAGGCCATGCCCTGACGAAAGCCCACTTATGAGACAGCCTGCAGTGGATTTCGAATGTGGAGTCGCGTCGAAAAATAATTTGAGGCCGGGGAGCGCGAAAAGTACGAAGGCACGATAACATATTCGGACTGCCCTGAGCATTCCGCGCGCGAGGGCACAAGGAGAGACATACCGTGGCGAAGGAAGCGATGGTGACGGCGGAGACGCTGCGATTTTTTCGCGAGCTGGGGCGAAATAACCGCAAAGAGTGGATGGACGAGAACCGCGAGCGGTATCGCGCGCATGTGGTCGAGCCGCTGCGGCGATTATTCGAGGCGCTGGCGCCGGGGATGCGGAAACTGCATAAGGGTTTCGCGCTGGGCGGACGTTCGGGCGAGAATTTTTCGCGTATCAACCGCGATATTCGTTTTGCGAATGACAAGACGCCGTACTACACGCACATGTATTTGTTTTTCTCGAGCATTGCGAACCGAGGGGTGACGCGCGGGCCGGAACGAGCGCGGGGCGAGATGACGGCGTCGCGAGGGAAGAGCAAAACAGGGCAAAGGCGAGGCGACGGGCAATTGTACGTGGGAATTTCGGCAGACGCGGCGACGGCGGGATTTCGGATTTACGCGACGAGCGCCGAAAGCGCGCTGAGGCGACTGGGCGCGCCGAGAGCGGCGGAGAATCTTGAGTGGCTCGCGCGGCAGCGAGCGAAGCTCGGGCGGCGATACGACGGCTATTGGTATTCGATCGAGAAGGGCGAGTGGACGAAGCATCCGGGATGGCCGCGGGACGCGAAAGAATGGAAAAAGGCGAAAGGATGGATCGTGCGGCGGCGATTGGCGGGCAATGCGGCAACGCGCGGAGGATTCGCCGGCGAAGCGGAGAAAGCTTTTCGGGAGATATTTCCGCTGTACAGTTTTTGTTGTTTGGATGATTGGAAGCGGAACAAACGGTGAAAACGAAATGCGAATGACGCGAGCGGAAGCGAAGGCGAATCACATACTGGACAAAGGCGAAAGCCACGGGCAATTCACGGAGACGATTTACGGAGTGCTGTGCGCGGCGTGCCATAACTATATTTTGATCGATCACACGAATTGCGTGACGACGTGCAGAGAGCATGAGACGTGCCGGCAGGCGTATGAGCGGGAGTGAGGCGCGAAGCGGGCAGGAGAATTGACATCGGGGGACTGGGGGTGTAGAAAGCGCAGCAAAGGCCAGCATGGCACCAAGCAAGGTCCGAGGAGGGTCCGCCCATGAAACGTTCCACGCGAAACGGCCGGCGCCTTGCACCGATCAAGATCCCCAAACTTCGCAAACCTAACTGGAAAAGGAAGCGCGGCGGCGCGTGGTACACGGACCTCGGCGGCAAGCTGCCGGACATGGCGGTGTTGTGCATGACGAATGCGGAGTTCAAGAAGTTCCGCGCGAGCCGGAAAGCCGCGATGAACTATATCGACCGGCGACACATTTTGAAAAGGAAGCTCATCAACCTGGTTTTCGGCAGCATCGTGCGGAACAAGACAGACCACGGCTGGGTCGTGATGATGGCGCATACGCTGCATAGCACAGCTGTGATTACCGCGTGGCAGGGTTAGACGGCGGAGGGGCACGGCGAGATGAGAATTCACAGCCTCGCGATCCGCAGAGTGGACGCTTGAGCCAAGCTAGTCGGACGTGAAGCCGACTTCGCGGAGCAGAGACACGAAGCGCGGGTCGCTGCGCAAGGGATCCACAGCGCTATCCACTTTCAGCCAAGCCAAATAACTATCGCGCTGATTAAAGGCGCGATTCAGCCAGGAAAAAGCATCGTTTCGCTGACCCAACGCGGCATAAATCGAGGCGAAGAAATATGGCGGGACATAGGTGCTGTGGGAAAGGCGATCGAGCTGCGCGAGGACGTTGAGAGCATCGGATTTCTTCCCCGCGAGCGCGTAGGCGCGGCCCAAACCCACGAGACGCGAAGGATCATCGCTTGAAAGCTGGCTGGCCTTGAGGGCGGCTTCGATCGCCGGGCCGTACTTGGCGACAGCAAGATAACTGGATCCCAGACAGTCGTAGGCGCCCGCAGAATTGGGATCGATTTCCAGGGCGTTATGGCACTGCGCGATCGCTTCGTCGTCGTGGCGAGTGAAATAGAAGACATATCCTGCCGTAATTTGCGTCCAGATCGACAGAGGATCAAGCTGCTGAGCGTGGCGGCTTTCGTCGAGGGCTTCGGTGTCGCGTCCCATAGCAGCAAGAAAGTAAGAATAGGTGCGATGAGCTTCGGCATCGCTCGGGCTGAGTCCGAGGGCGCGTTTGAATTCTTTTTCCGCCGCGGGCCAATCCCAATCGGCATAGAAATGAATCAACGCGAGTTCGACGTGCGCGTCGGCGAGCGCTGGATCGAGGTCGAGCGCTTTCAACGCATAACGGCGGGCATCGGGCATAGAAACGCCCGGCGGAACGTCCGTGCGAGACCAATAGTAGCCGGCGAGTCCCGCGTAGGCGGGAGCATAATTGGGGTCGATGCTGATGGCCTGCTCGAAATATTCGCGAGCTTTGCGCTGCTGCTCGCTGGTTCCTTTGTTGAGATAACTACCCTCGAGATAAGCCTCGTGTGCCGCGGGATTGACGGCGCGGGCGCTGCCGAGGCGCGTCTGCTCGTCGGGTGTAAGACTGACCTTAACTTCGCCGGCGATGGCACGGGCGACTTCTTCCTGGAGACCCAGGACGTCGGCCAAGCTGCCGTCGTAGGCCTGAGCCCACAGAAGTTTGTCTGTCGAGGCTTGAATCAGTTGAGCAGTGATGCGCACGCGGCCGCCAGAACTCATCACGGAACCTTTGACAACGGCGTCGACGTGCAATTGCGCAGCGATTTCGCTGGCGGATTGATGAGATTGCGCGTAACGCGTGACGGAGGTGGACGAAATAACGCGCAAGGCGCTGATTTGCGCCATCTGCGTGGTCAACTCTTCCGTCATGCCTTCGGCAAAATATTCCTGGCGAGGATCGCCGGAAAGATTTTCGAGCGGAAGGACGGCGAGCGACTGGACGGAGTGAGATGCCAAGAGCGGCGCGCGCCGGGAGCGCCAGAGCCAGAGGCCGAATCCGAGAGCCAGCACGGCGATCAACGCAAAGGCGGCCACGATGGTGATATTGCGTCGGCGGGAATTTCTCAGCGGAGGCGCGGCAGCCAGGGGAATGGGCGCGGACGTTTGCGCCTGGAGGCGGCCCAAGTCGCCTTCGAGATCTTTCGCGGACTGGTAGCGGTTGCGGGGATCTTTTTCGAGGCATTTCAAAATGATGCGTTCGAGCCCGGAGGAGATTTGCGGATTGAGCGAGCGCGGCGGGAGGGGAGAATCGCGCAAAATAGCATCGATGAGGCGCGAGGGAACCCTTTCCTCACATGTGCGGCGGCCTGTGGACATTTCGTAGAGCACCGCGCCAAACGAGAAAATGTCGCTGCGGACGTCGACGGACTTGCCCAGCAACTGCTCGGGCGACATGTAAGGCAACGTGCCGATAACGCCGCGCGAAGCCGTGGCACTTTGCGTGGATTCGTCATCGTCGGCGACGCGCAAGAGGCGGGCGATGCCGAAATCAAGGACTTTGGCACGCCCCTTGGGTGTGATGAGAATGTTTCCGGGTTTGAGATCGCGGTGAACAATGCCGAGTTCGTGGGCTTCCTCGAGGGCTTGCGCGATCTGAGACGCGAGTTTGAGGAGCTCCTTTTCAGCCATCGGGCCGGTCTGGAGGACACGCGCCAGCGAAGTACCTTCGACGCATTCCATGACAACGAAATCGGTGCCGGCATGCGTATCGAATTCGTGGATCGTGGCAATGTTGGGATGATTGAGCTTAGCGAGAAGCAGAGCTTCTTGGCGGAAGTGCCGGCGCGCGCGTTCATCCTTAAGCAGGCCGACTGGGAGGACTTTGAGGGCGACGTCGCGGTCAAGGCGTTCATCGTGCGCACGGTAGACTTCGCCCATACCGCCGACGCCGACTTTCTCGAGGATGCGATAATGGCCGAGCGTCTGGCCAATCATAAGGAAGGAACCGTCTCCGTGAGGGCATCTTAGGACTGGAGGAGGGGGGAGTCAATGCGGTGGCGGGAACAGGACGAGGGAGGCTTGAGCAGGGCGCGGAAATGATTTGCGTGGCAATCGGAGCGGCGTGGTGCAGAATGGCGGCGTGAGAAATGTCACATACGGAGGAAGGGAAATGATGCGAGGGAGACGAGGGATACTTGGGGTGATGGCGGGAGTGGGAGCGGGATTTGCGTTGGGCGTGGCGCTGGGGGTGATGTTGATGAACGCCGGGCCGGCCCAAGCGAGCAGGCCTGCCACGGCAGGCGGGCCCGCCACGGCAGGCGGGTCGGTGATGGCGGAGCATGGCGCGGCGAGTCGCGGAGAAAATCATGCGCAAGCCCGCCCTGGCGGGCAGGCGATGGGGCATGGCGGCGACGCGGCGAAAATGGACGCGCAGCATGCGGAACTGGCGAAGATGGTGGGAGAATTTGATCGCGTGGTGAAATTCGTGGGGCAAACCGGCGCGGCTGCTGCGCCATCGACGGGGACTTCGAAATTTTCGCCGGTGGTCGGCGGGAGATTCATTCTCGAAGAGAGCCGCGACGTGGTGTTTGGCCGGACGATCGAGGGATTGCGGATTTACGGGTACAACAACTCGACGAACCAGTATGAAATGGCGCGGATGTACACGCTCTCGAATGCGATTACGCTGATGAAGGGAACGAGCGGCGACGGCGGGAAAACGATTGACTATGTGGGCGACACGACGACCGGAGCGGGAAACATCGAGATGCACGCGATGCTGCGCTGGGTGAATGATGACGAGTTCAGCGTGACGATGCTGACGACGAGCAAAGATGGGAAGGAAACGCCTTTTCAGGAGACGGATTACACGCGGAAGAAGTAAATTTGGTTGGGCGCAGGGACGTGGCAGGACGCAATCGCAAGACTATGCGAGCGATTCAGGTGTCGCGCTCGCAAAAGAACGATGTGAGAATTGAAACCCATACTTCAGCGGCTGAAGCCGATCTCGAAACACGAGACGTATCGTCGCGGCTGCCCTTCGCAAGGCCCACTCAGGATAAAAAGCCGCGACCCACAATTCACATTCTTTGGCGGCAGGACGCGATGCTTGGCATCGCGCGGGCGGCCCATTTCGTTCCTCCGTGTAAACAAGGGCCGTCCCTACGAACAACTGCCAACGAAAAGCGAGCGCGAGACTGGCCCTGGGGTCAGGGGCGCGATTGCGCACAGGCGCGCGAAGTTCGGTTGGACGCGCGGCAGGACAATTCCTAAAATTTTGATATGGCGATGCGCAGCGATGCAGGCGTTCGATGATGCGTCCATTTGAATCTTGGTTCGGTTGTGGCGATCGAGAAAATTCAAACTGATTCACCATCGAATTTGGACAGCTTGCGTCAGGAGCAATAAAACTCAAACTGACTCAACATCCGGCGCTGATGCGGAGTGCCGAGAGCGTCACGCGAATCGCGAAGCGACGCAACCTTACCCGGGGGAAAGCATCCAAATAAGTATCAGAGTTGGTCCAAGCCCACTGAGAGACCCCCAAAAGCGAAGGCAGGTTAATGAAGCTATCGACGATGAAAGCGGCGAAAGAGAGCGCCGAAGTGAAGATGGAAGCGACGGCGGAGGCGCGTCCGGCGTTTTTGCAAGTGGCGCTGGAGACGATTGTCTACAAGACGCGCGAGAGGCTGGAGCTGATCAACATCACGAAAGACGTGAATGAGATTGTGAAGAAGCACGGATTTCGCGCGGGATTCGCGCTGGTGCAGTCGCTGCACACGACGACGGCGATTTTCATCAACGAGTTTCAGCAGGCGCTGGTCGATGATATGAAGGCGTTTCTGGAGCGCGTCGTGGGACGATTCGATTACTGGCGGCACAACGATCCGCGGCTTTCGGAGTGCTACCGGAAGAATGCGGATGCGCATCTGCGGGCGATGCTGCTGGGGCATACGCTGTCGCTGCCAGTTTCGGAAGGTGAACTGGCGATCGGGAACTGGCAGTCGGTGATTCTGGCGGAACTGGATGGGCCGCGGGACCGCGCGGTGCAGATTCAGGTGCTGGGAGTGCCGCAGGAAGACACGAAGTAAAGCAACCCCTTACAAAACTAAAGAAGGACTACTGGTATCGCAGCGCTTCGATAGGCTCGACGCGCATGGCGCGCCGCGCCGGGATGTAACAAGCCGCGAGCGCCGCGAGCGTGAGCGTAATCGCCACGCCGACAAATGTCGCAGCATCGGTCGGTTTGATCTCGAAGAGGAGTTTGGCCAGGAATCGCGTCAGGGCGAGCGCCCCGGCGATACCGAGGCCGACGCCGATGATGGCCAGGAACATTCCCTCACGCACGACCATACGGAGAATATTTTGCGGAAGCGCACCCAGTGCGATCCGCACGCCGAACTCATGTGTACGCTGAGCTACGCCATAGGAAATCAAGCCATAAACTCCAACAATGGCAAGCAGCAGGCCAACGCCGCCAAAAGCACCCAATAGAATTGTTTCAAACCTTGGTTCGGCCACGCTCTCTGACATGACCGCATCCATGGTTCGCAACCCATCGATCGGGGCGTTCGGGTCTACGACCGAAATCTGCTCGCGAACGATCTTTGCGATGGCCAGAGGATTGGTCACGGTTCTCACAAAGAGGGTTGTCGCAGCGTAGCTTTCTGTTTGAGCGACAGGAATGTAGACCTCCGGAGTTGGAGGAATCCTCTGACTCTCGTCGCGTACGTCACCAACTTCGCCGATGACCCTGACCTGGTCGTTCGAGCCGGAACAGCCCGCTCGAAACTGTTTGCCCAGAGCATTGCCATCAAAGAACCTCTTTGCGAACGCCGCGTTCACGATTGTGGCAAGTGGAATTCTCTCTTGATTCGCATCCTGTGAGTCAGCAGAGGACGAAGAGCGCTTTTCAGAATGTGTCGATGGTTTTGACGAAGTCAAGTCAGCCGTCCGCTGCGCGGGAGCAGGCGGAAAATTTCGCGTATCCCCTTCGTTGAATGAACGCCCAGCAAGAAGCGGAATGCCCAAAGTCGAAAAATATCCGGGAGTGACAAATTGACATTCAACGAGTCCAGAATAAGAACTGCCTTCCACAGTCAGACTTGCCATGGTGGGGCCGCCGCCAATCGGAAGCCACTCAGCGAAGGCGGAGTTTGCGACTCCGGGAAGCGCTCGGGTTCGTTGAAGCATTTCATTCACAGCCAACTGGTAGCGCTCGGGGTTTGCGCGGATCGCAGGGCTGAAACCGACGTACATCGTTAAGACATGCGCGGGCCGGAAGCCCAGGTTCACGTTCAATAGATTCGAGAAACTGCGTAGTGCCAACGCCGATCCGATGACGAGCACAAAAGCGAGCGAAATTTCTCCGATGACCAAAAAGTTCCTCATATGCCGAGGCCCGCGTGGGTGGGTCCCCGCAAAATGGCTACTCGAACCGCCTTTCAATACTTCGCCGGGCCAGCGGCGCGTGATTTGCAGCGCCGGCGCGAGCCCGAATAGAATTGCAATGAAGAGCGAAATGACGAGCGTATAAGCCAGTACGACCCAATCCACGGCGAGTTCGTCCAGTCGCGGTATGCTTGGCGGAGCCACACTTCGCAGAAGGTCGATTCCCCAATAAGCAAGGATGAGACCTGCCGCCGCGCCGAGAAACGCCAATAAAACGCCCTCGGAAAGAAACTGCCGGATGAGCCTCCATCTTGTTGCGCCGAGGGTTTCGCGGATAGCCACCTCCCTTTGCCGCGCCCAGCTTCGCGTGATCAGCAAACTGCTCATGTCGGCGGAAGCGAGCAACAACAGGAATCCCACCGCACCGAACAAGACAAGGAGTTTGGTCGAGTAGCCCTCGCTCATTCGGTCGCGAAGCAATCCGACAGATAAATCAAAGTTCTTGTGTGTCGCTGGCGCCTCGGCAGCGATGCGAGCGGCAATGGTGTGAAGCTCGGCATTTGCTGCATTCGTGGAAATTCCGGATTTCAGGCGGCCGATCGCGATGAGTTGGTTCTGTTTCTTCCACGACGTTTGTGGCAATAGAAGATCACCATGATTGGGAAATGGAAACCGCGAGGGCATTACGCCGATAACTTCATAAGATAGGACCTGTTGGGAGTTATCTTCTTCGCTTCCTCCCTCACCCTCGTCCGTAAGCCTGATCTGCTTACCAACAATGCCGGGATCGCCGCCATAGCGCCTTTGCCATAGATCGAAGCTGAGAACGGCGACTTGGTTGCGCCCCGGCTCGGCATCAGAGGGGAGAATGAGGCGGCCCAGAAGCGGCCTTACTCCCAGCACGGAAAAAAAATCTCCGAAAACAAACGAAGTTTGGACGGATTCCGCTCCTTCTGCGCCGAGGATCGTGCTTTGTCCTTCTGCATATTCGGTCAGGTCGTCGAAGGCGTGACTTTGCGTCTTGATTTCTCGGAAGTCTCCGGTCCGAAGGTAAACCGTCCTTTGTCGCGCTGGATTAGCTGTAGTCTGCCAAAGTTGAACGAGGCGTGATGAGTCCGGATAGGGCAGAGGCTTCAGCAGGACGCCATATGTAACGCTGAAAATTCCGGCATTTGCGCCGATGCCGAGGGCGAGAATCAGAATGGCGACGGCGGTGAAACCCGGAGATTTACGCAACATGCGCAGGGCGAAGCGAAAGTCTTGCAAGAGCGAGTCCATTGTTGAGTCACCTTTTGGGGGCCGAGTTTCACTCCACTTCAACTCAATGCTTTGAGGTAGTCTGCATCAACCCTCGCGAAGGACTTCGGCGGGGTTGGCACGCGCGGCAGTTCGCGCGGGAATGTAGCAGCCCACGGCGGCGGCCAGCACGAGCAGAACGATGCCAATGGCGATTGGCTCCACTTGCCACACGGCCACAGGGCCAAGCCAGTGTTGCATCACTGGACGCAGATCCAGCGACGCAACGACGCCGAGCGCAACGCCGACGACGACCGCGAGAAGCAACTCGCGAGTGACATTCCAGGCGAGACGGCCTGGGAGCGCGCCGAGGGCCGAGCGCACAGCGAGTTCGTGTCTTCGCGCTGCGACTGTTGCGGCGGCAACGGCGTACACACCCTGGACGCTCAGTGCGAGCCCAAGCAGAGCCAGCAGAAGCATGCCCGTCATGCGCGCGAGAGGACGCGTCAGAGTCGCCTGCCAGCGCGCTTGCATGGTGGAAACATCGGAAACTGTCGCTGCGATGGGCATTCCGGCAAGCACCTGCGGAGCGAGGACGGCGACAGAGCGCGGCGATGCTGCCGTGCGCAAGATCACGGCGCTGCAACAGTCCCACTGCGCTTCGGGGAAATAAATCGTCGGCGGAGGCTGCTGAGACCAGAAGCCAGTAAAGTCAGCGGCGACACCGACGATCTTGTAATGCGTCTTATATTTCGGCGCAAAAGCGAACCACGAACCCACGGCCTGCTCTGGCGAGGACCAATTCCGCGCCGCCATCTCCAGGCTGATGATGGCCACCGGCTCGCCGCCTCTGATGTCGGTGTCGTCAAAGCCGCGGCCGAACAGGATCGGAATGCCAAGCGTGCGAAAGTAGGCCGGCGAAACGGATGTAGGCCCAGCGGCTTCACGCTCGGTCCCGGTCGCGTCGCCCTGCCTCATGAAGGAAGCCGGAGTGCCCCACGGCGGAAAAACTTCTGCCTGAGCGATTGCCTGAGTGCCCGGCAGGCGCTGCAGTCGCGAGAGCACTTCCTGGTTGAATTCATCCGACTGGGCGTCGGAAAGCATGATGTTGTCGCGCGTGTTGTATGACAGCAGTACGGTATGGCGTGGGTCGGGCCCGAGATTGGCGACGGACTGCGCGGCATACGTCCTTGCCGTCAAGGCCGCAGCGGCCAGCAAGCAAATTCCAAGCCCAGCCTGCGCGGCCAGCAGAACCAAACGCCAGCGGGCAGCGCCTGGGCTGGAATCGCTAAGTCCGGTGTAGCCGAGGCCGCTGCTCGCGGCCAACGCGCGAGATGAGCCGGAGCCGTCCGCCGCAGAAACCAGCAACGCGGACCAGACCAGTGCGGCGAGCAGAGCGAATAGCCCAAAGCCGAGCAAAACGGCCAAGTTCAGCGGAGGCGGTTGCAGCAGAGGCGGACCGAGGCCGGCTGCGGGCATCAACTGGGTTAGCACGCGGAGAAGTTCAAATGCGAATGCAACGCCCAGCCCCAGCGACAGAAGCGTGAGCAGGCATTTTTCCGAGGCTACTTCGCGCCACAATCGCGAACGATCCGCGCCCAGTACGGATCGGATGGCGATCTCGCGCCGCCGGCGTCTGCCTTCGGCGCCCATCAGAATGGCGAGATTGACGCAGCCCAGCAAGAAGACGAATCCCACGCCGAGGGCGAGGAGGCCCATGGTTTTTCGCGCCGGACCCTGCGCAATCTCCTCGAGGTTCTGCACGACTGGAAGCCTGTACCGATCAAAGCTATATTGCTGCCCGAGATGCTGCGCTACGATGGCCACAGCCGTCTGCGCCTGTTGTGCGCTGACGCCGGGGCGAAGGCGACCCAGGCCAAAGAACACGGTAGATTGCCGCGAACGGTCAGTAATTCCGCGGGGAAAGAGAGACCACACATCAATCTTCTCGTCTTCCGTGAACGGAAGTGGGATGCTGACACCGAGGGGAAGTACGCCAACTATTGTAATCGGTGATTCGTACAGGCCTGCCTCGTTTAGCGCGATCCTAATTGTCTTGCCGATCACAGAGGGACTGCCACCATAGCGGCTCTGCCAAAGCTCGTAACTGATCCAAGCCGGGTCCACGGCATTCACAGTCAGCGGTTCATCGTCGGGCCGAACGCCGCGCCCCAAAACGGGGCGAATGCCCAAGTCGCTAAATGTGCTCGCTTGTATGTAACAAGTGAGAACTCGCATGGCGGCTTTGCGGTCGAGCAACCAAAGATAACTTGGAGGCGAAAAGGCACCAAACGAGGTGAAGACAGTGTGGGTCGCGTCGGCAAAATCCGCGATGTCCGGACCGGAGATCGCCATCAGCCGCCCTGACTTGGAGCGCTCCCAAACTTCCACAAATTGTTCCGGGTTGCGATACGGGAGCGGCTGATAGCCGAGCGCGAGCATTAGGCTCGTGAGCGCCGAGGCCGCCCCCATGCCGATGGCGATGGTGAGCGCAAACTGGCCCGTCAGGAGCGGGTTTCGCCGCCACGTTCGCAGCCAATGACCTAGCATGATGCCGAGTCTAGTCCTGATTTTCGCGGAAGTGAAGCGCTAGTTGATTGAAGGTCTACAGAATTAGCTTAGTGTCACATCTGGAAATATTCTCTGAACGTGGGAATTTCCCGCTGCCGGAGCTGTTCAAGCACTGAGGAAGAAAAATACGACAGGAGCAGGGTTCATGGGCGTGTGATCCTTTTTCTTTTCGCGGGCGGGAACGAGGACCGGTGTGTACGTTGACTTGGCGCGAGGCGGCGAATAAGATGCGGACGGAGATTTTGCGGAGTTTTCGGTAATGAGTCAGTTTGAATTTTGGATCCTGGGGCGGTTTGAATTTTGAGTCGTTTGTGTCGTCAACAGGGTGTCGGGAACAAGAAAATTCAAAAAGAGAGTGGCGCGAGGAAGAGAATTCAAACTGACCCACTACCGAATTTTGACTTCTCTTATCGCCAACAAGGAAATTCACACTGAGGCAGTACCGAATTTTGACTTCTCTTGTCAGGAATAAGGGAATTTAAGCTGGGCCACTGAAGAGTTCTTGGGGCGAAAGCAGTGAAGGTAGCGGGAAATAGGTCACGGGGGGCGTGATGGCGTCGAGGCGATGGCATTTTATGACGGCGGGGCTGGCCGTGGCGGTGCTTGCGGTGGTGGCGTATTCGCTGCTGGTGCAAGGCGAACGGCTGAGCGCGGCGTCGGCGGATGAAACAGCAGGACAAATGGCATCAGCCTCAGCGCCGGACAGTGCACGGCTGGCAGGCGCATACCGGTTCCAGCGCGGCGGATGGACTTACGTGCACCTGCAAGGCACGCCGGATCAAATCGGATATCAGCATGGATACCTGCTGGCGCCGGAGATCAAGGACGCGTTCGCGGCGGTGAAGCTCGAAGATGTACACAAGACGAAGCACAACTGGAATTTCTTTCGCGATGAGGCGCAGAACGGACTGTGGCCGCACATTGACGCGGAATATCAGGCGGAACTGAAAGGAATTGTCGCGGGGCTGAATGCGCGCGGCGTGAAGATGGATTTGTACGACGTGGTGGCGATGAATGCGTTCGAGGAGCTGCCGGATTATTACGCGCCGTGGTACGACGAGCAGCACAAAGTGGCGGGCGCGCCGGAGCAAAAAGTAATGGGGCATTGCAGCGCGTTTGTGGCCACGGGGAGCTGGACGAAGGATCACGGAATCGTCATCGCGCACAACAACTGGACTGATTATATGGAAGGCGAACGGTGGAGAGTCATTTTCGACATCCAGCCGGAGCACGGGTACCGCATGATCGGCGACGGATTTCCGGGCGTGATTGTGAGCGACGACGACTTCACGATCAATTCGGACGGGCTGATGGTGACGGAGACGACGATTTCGGCGTTTCATGGATGGAATCCGGATGGGGTTCCGGAGTTTGTGCGGGCGCGGAAGGCGATGCAGTATGCGGGTTCGATTGATGATTACGTGAAGATCATGCTGGATGGAAATAACGGCGGGTACGCAAACGACTGGCTAATTGGCGACCGCAAGACGGGCGAAATCGCGCAATTCGAGCTGGGGCTGAAGGCGTACAAAGTGTGGCGGACGAAGGATGGATATTTTGTGGGATCGAACTTCACGAGCGACCCGACGGTGACGAAGCTCGATACGACGTTCGATGTGCACGATGCGTCGATGTCGCCGAATGCACGGCACGTGCGCTGGGATGAGTTGATGAAGGAATACAAAGGGAAGATTGACGTGCAGCTCGCGGAAAGATTTGAATCGGATCACTTCGACACCTACGCGAAAAAGCAAGGCGCGGACATACGAACGCTCTGCGGGCACGGCGATGGGTCGCCGAAAGGCGATCCGGGATGGGGCGAGCCTCCGTTCAGCCCCAGCGGAGCTGTACAAGGGAAAGCGACAGACAGCGCGATGGCCGCGCACATGGAATTGGTCGCGCGGGCGGGGCATCCCTGCGGAGCGAATTTTTACGCCAAGGCGTTTTTGGCGAAGCATCCCGAATACGATTGGCAAGCACCGGAGTTGCGCGACATGATCGCCGGACCGTGGACGGAATTTCATTCCAGTGAACGGCCGGCGAATTCAGCGGCGATGCGTTAATTTGAGATTCTCTCGCGCGGCGATACGGCGCGAAATCCACATTCCTATCGGACGTTCTGAGTTATACTATCCGAACGCATTTGTTCAGCCAGCCCACCATAAACGAGTGAAATAGAAGTTCGATTGCTCAGCCAGGCCTAGTCAGAATCAACTGGAAGCCTTATGACTCTAATCGAAGCGCTTCTATTGCTCTTGATCGTTTCCCGCGTGATTGGAGAAATCGTCGAGCGGCTGGGACAGCCGGCGATGATCGGCGAAATCGCGGCGGGAGTGCTGCTGGGACCTTCGGCGCTGGGCCTGATTCAATTCACACCGGAAATCAAAGCGATCGCGGATTTGGGCGTATTGCTGCTGGTGTTTCTTGTGGGCATGGAAATGGATTTGGACGTGCTGTGGAAGTCGTTTCGCGGGCGCGGGGCGTTGGTGGGATTGGCGGGCTTTGTGATTCCGCTGGGAATGGGAATTCTGCTGGGAGTCGGGTTCGGAATGGCCCCGACGCGGATGACGTTCCTAGGATTGTGCATTGCGATTACAGCGCTGCCGGTGAGTGTGCGGATTCTGATGGACCTCGACAAACTGCAGACGGACATCGGGCAGAGGATCATTTCCGCGGCGGTGACGAACGACGTGGCGTCGCTGCTGTTGCTGGGAATCATTTTGGACGTGAAAGGGAGCGGGACAAACACGCGAGGGCTTCTTTCTTCAGTGGGATTGGCACTGGTGAAGGCCGTGGTGTTCATGGCGGCGATTATTTTGGTGTCGCGAGTGATCAAGAAATATACGCCGGGGAAATTCAGGCGGTCGCGCAACATGATTGACCCTCTGCTGGCCAAGTTGAAAGGCAAAGAGTCAATGTTTGCGGTGGTGTTCCTGTTTGTGATCGCGTTTGCGAGTTTTTCGGAACTGCTGGGGCTGCATTTCATCGTGGGCGCGTTTTTCGGATCAATGCTGCTGAGCTACGCGGTGCTGGGCAAAGCGAATTTCGAGGAAGTGCGGAAAACAGCGTCGAACATGACGATGGGATTTCTGGGGCCGATTTTCTTCGCGGCGATCGGGCTGGAGTTCGATGCGTCGAGTCTGCGGGATTGGAGGTTGGTGGCGGCGGTGTTGGTGGTGGCGTTCGCGGGAAAGATTGCAGGAGGGTACGTCGGCGGGAGGCTCGCGGGACTGGGAAATGAGCAAAGCTGGGCGCTGGGGATTGGATTGAACGGGCGCGGAATCATGGAGCTGGTGATCGCGAACATCGCGCTGGCAAATCTGTTCATCGGACAGCAATTGTTCACGGTGCTGGTGCTGATGGCGGTGGTGACGACAGTTGTGACGCCGGTGCTCCTGAAGAGATCCTACGAGAGATTGCCGGCGAGCGAAGGAGCGGCGCTGCGTGCGGGAGTTGTGGTGGGAGTGGACCGCGAGTTAGGGGATTGAAGCGGCGAAAAGCGGCGACGATACGGAGCGGCCTCGAGATTTCTCGCAGAAGATTCTTAATCCTTCAGAAAACAGAAACTCAATAATCGTCGTCGTGGTCGATTTTCTTGAGACGCGTCATCTTCACGGCGACGCGAATGTCGCGCGCGCGAAGCTCGTTGAAGATGGCGCGGCGGGCATCGGCGGGAATTTGCGCAGGAAGGAAGACGCCGGCTTCGTCGCGCGGGAAATGCTTGATGAAGAGGGCGGCGACGTGCGCGGTGGCGTAGGAAATCGGCGTGGTGATCATGCCGCTGCGACGAAGCTGATAGAGAGTGGGGACAGATGCATCCCAGCGGACGAGGATGGGCTGATCGTCCTTGGCGCCGCGGACGAGGACGGCGGCGGCGAAGCGGGCGTTTTCGAGAATGCCGCGACGAATCAGGCGCGCGACCTGGCGAGGAGTGGGAGTCTTGGGGAAGCGCTTGTCGACGAGGCCCTGCGAGCGATTGAGGCGGCCGCGGCGATGCCAGCGGCGAAGCTGTTCGATGTCGCGGCCGCCGATCTTGGCGTCCACTTCGCGGAGCTTGATGGCGGTGGGAATGGCGCAGACTTCATCCTGCGCAGCGAGATAGACGGGGACTTCGCCGATGGGCGGAGGAAAACGGAATTTCTCGCGCTCGCCGAATTTCTTGCCGAAAGCGAAATGGCCATCACGATAGATGCGCGGACGAGAGACGGCTTCGTCGAAAGCGACGTCGGGCGACCAGGTGGAAATGGGGTCGCGGCTTTCGGTGGATTCGTAAAGGCGAATGTGGATGGAGTCGACGGAGTCGAGAAGCTCGGCGCCGCGGCGGGCGAGAAGGTTGGTGAGGCCGGGAGCGACGCCGGCGTTGATGATCGCCGCGCGATTTTTCTGGATGAAGCGGCGATGATAGGCGAGCTGCTCGGGCTTGAATGGATTGCGCGTAAGGCGCGAATTGAGGTCAATGTAGTGCGCGCGAAGGCGCAAGGCGGCGCGAAGGACGGTCTCGTTGAACGTGGCGGGAGCGCAATTGGCGAGCAAGTGGCAACTGCGCGCAGCGCGAACGATGGACCAGACATTGCGAGCGTTGGCTTCGACGACTTCGATGGGGTTTTTCTTGCCGAGAAAGCGGCGGGCACGTTCGACATCGCGATCGCCGCACCAGACCGTATGGCCCTGGCGCGCGAGAAGTTCAGCGAGAAGGGAGCCCGTGCCGCCCACGCCGAGAACGAAGATGCGCATCGGGGGAAAACTGTATCACAAGCGGTTCGCGGCGCGGGCGCCGACATGGGCCGGGTTTGCTGCGTGGGGAAATGGGTGAGTTTGAATTTTGACTCTTTGCGTCACAGTCCAGAAAACTCAAACTGCCTCGCTTTCCTTGGGACCGACGATTTGGCGGCGGCCGGGGAATCGGCGTAGAATGGGGGGAAATTCTCCGATCCTCGAAGCCTGCGGGAGAGAAAACCCATGGCGCGGGGACGATCCGGCGGCTTCCAGCAGAATGGCCGCAGGAAACGCATGCGAGATGCGGGATTTTCGCGGGCGTTCAGGGTTTGGGAGGAAACTCCCGAGCCTCCCATGGGATGATGTTTGGAAAGGAGAAAAGGCTGCGACGCCGGTGCGTTGCAGGCCTTGCCGCCCAAGACCAAACATGGATTTGGGCTTTTTGTTTTTTACGCGCTGGGCGAGGAATCGCGAAGAGAACTGGGAATATCCAATTGAAGAGAAGAAAATGAACGCTTTCGGCCAATTGACGGACACTTACGGCAGGCAGATCACGGATTTGCGGGTGTCGGTGACGGACCGATGCAATTTCCGGTGCGTCTATTGCCGCTCGGCGAATCCGGACAATCACATGGCTGAGCACAAGCTGCTCTCATGGGATGAACTGGAGCGGCTGACGAGGATTTTGGTGGGATTGGGGATTACCAAGGTGCGCGTCACGGGCGGAGAGCCGCTGGTGCGGCCGGGCGTGGAGAAATTCATTTCGCGGCTGAGCGAAATGGGCGTGCGGGATCTGTCGTTAACGACGAATGGGCAATTGCTCGCGGAACGATGCGAAACGCTCGTGGCCGCGGGACTGAATCGCATCAACATCAGCCTCGATTCGCTCGACCGGGGGAAATTCGAGAAGATTACGCGGACGCGGTCGTTCGATCATGTGATGGCCGGAATCGATGCGGCGCAGGCCTCGCCGCTGCGGCCGGTGAAAGTGAATGCCGTGCTGGTGCGCGGATTGAATGACGACGAGGTGGAGGCGTTTGCGGCGTTTGCGCGGGA
>JASHRL010000143.1 GCA_030037355.1 Candidatus Acidiferrales bacterium
GGGTTCACCTATTCGCTTTTCCTCGAAGTGCAAAGCGTGACGGACGCTTCAGGAAATGATTTGAAGTATGAAGTGAGCGGCCACGGACAATACAAGCAGCTGAAAATTTACGTGCCCGATGCGGTGAACGCGACGCGCACGATTGTGATTCGCTATCAGGCGCTGCGCGCGTTGCGGTATTTCCCTGATCATGACGAACTCTACTGGAACATCACGGGCGACGAATGGCAGATGCCAATCGAGAACGCAACAGCGCACCTCGAGCTGCCCGCGGGGGTAACCGGGCTGCACGCGGATGCGTTCACGGGCGCATACGGCGAGCGCGGGCAGCAGGCGGACGTGAAGGTCGAAGGCAATGTAGTAGAGATTCGCACCGAGCGGGCGCTCGGGCCGCAGGAGGGACTGACCGCAGCGGTCGGATGGGACAAAGGGTTTACGAATCCGCCGGGGATTGTGGCGGAAATGATTCTCTTCTTGCGCGCGAACTGGCCGCTGTTCATTCCGATCCTGGCATTTTTCCTGATGGGCTGGCTGTGGTATTCGAAAGGACGCGATCCGCGGCGAAATGCGATCACGGTGCAGTATGAGGCGCCGGATGGGATGAGCCCGGCGGAGTGCGGGACGCTCGTGGACAACGAAGTCGCGATGCGCGACATCACGGCGACGATCGTAGATCTCGCCGTGCGGGGATATTTGACCATTGAACAGCAGGACCACAGCGAAATGATGGGAATGGTCCATCATAAGAATTACATTTTTCATCGCACCAAACCGCCAGCGGAATGGGGCGGCTTGAAGCCGCATGAGCAGGTGCTGCTCGCGGGGTTTTTCGATGATGGAGCGACAGATCAGGTTTCACTAGCGGACCTGCAGAACAGCTTTTACGTGAATCTGCCGCCGCTGCGAAATCGCGTTTTTGAAGCCCTAATGAGCGACGGATATTATTTGCGGCGGCCGGATCAGTTGCGGCAGGGGTTCATCGGCGCAGCGGCAATCATTGCGTTTGGCGGATTTTTTGCTGCAGGACTTTTATCGAATGCGACCGGCGTTTCGGTTGTGACGATTATCGTCGCGGGGATTTTGACGGCGGCGATTGTCGGCGGCTTCGGGTATTTCATGTCCGCGCGATCGGTTCCAGGTGAGCGCGAACTCGAAAAGGTGCTGGGGTTCGAGGATTTTCTGGGCCGTGTCGAAAAGGACCGAATCGAGCGCATCGAAAAAACGCCGGAGATGTTCGAGAAATATTTGCCGTACGCGATGGCTTTGCGCGTTGAGAAGAAATGGGCGGGGGCATTTCAGGACATCTGCAAGCAACCCCCGCAGTGGTATTCGGGGCCGTACGGAGGAGGATTCCAGACGTTTCTGCTCATCAACGAGCTGAACTTCATGTCCATGCAGGCGGGCGCGGCCATGGCTTCGACGCCACGCAGCACGGGCGGAATCGGCGGCTCGGGGTTTGGCGGTGGAGGATTTTCGGGCGGCGGGTTCGGCGGCGGGGGTGGCGGGGGATTTTAGCGCGCGACCGAATTCCGTGCGGCTAGGCTGTTTCTCCTGACTCAAACAGCCAATCCTCGGTACGCCCCAGTAGGCATTCTTGCGACGGCTCGTTTTTGTGATTCCATTTCCGCAAAACAACACGCGATGCTCCTTCGCGCACAAGTTCGCCGTTTCGATACATCACGACGTGATATAATTGCAGAAGGGGCGAGGGCCGAGTGCGACATCGCGGAATTTCGAAGACGATTCAGCCGCTCGCACAATTTCGCTACCGGCTGCGGCGATTTCTGCGATTCAGCGAGAAGGCGGCGCGCGCCGCGGGCGTGACGCCGCAGCAGCACCAATTGATGCTGGGAATTGCTGGCTTCACGGGACGCGGCTGGGCGACGATTTCCGAGTTGCAGGAATTCTTGCAGGAACGGCACAACGCCGTTGTGGCGCTGGTGAACCGCGCGGCGCGGGCGCGATTGGTTCGCAAGTCCACAGTCGCGAGAGACCGGCGGTTTGTGCGCGTGGATTTGACGCCAGCGGGTCATGTGAGACTGGCGAAACTCAGCGCGCTCCACCGCAGAGAACTCGCGAGATTTCATGATGGATCGGGAATCGCTCTATCTTCGGGGAGAGCGGAAGGCCAAGCAAGACGCGCTCGAAATGCGGACGGCAAAGCAAGACGTGGAGCGGGCTCGGCGAAAATCGCATGACGAAGTTATACGAAAAACTGATGCGCTACCCGCGATTGCGGAAGTATGCGGGATTTGTGCACGAAGATCTGACGGCGACGTATTCACGCGATCTGCACCGATGGCTGCTCGTTGCGCCAGTGATGGGAGTGCTGACAGGGTTGTTGATCACGCTGATTGCGCAGGTGATTTTGAAATGGATGTGGCCGCCGATTCTGCGATTTTATCTGGCGCATCCGATGATCATCATTCCGGGACTGGCTGTGGGCTTCATTATTGCGGGACTGATTATGCAATACATGACGCCCAATCCGAATGAGCATTCCACAGAAGAAATCATTCGTTCCTATCATGAACACCAAGGTGACATTCAAATGCGGCCGTTTGTGCCGAAGTTGATCGCAGCGATTGCGACGGTGGGGATGGGCGGGAGCGCGGCGCTTGAAGGGCCGAGTATTTACGGCGGCGGCGCGCTGGGGTCGTGGTTGTGGGCAAAGCTGCGGAGATTACGCCTCGAAGCGCGCGACCGACGAATTATGCTGATCAGCGGCGCGGCAGCAGGAATGTCGGCGGTATTTCGCGCGCCGCTAACAGGAATTATTTTTGCGCTGGAGATGCCTTATAAAGATGACCTGGCGCACGAAGCGCTGCTGCCGGCGCTGATCGCATCGGTGACTTCGTACGCGACGATGGCGGCATTTCTGGGAGCCGAGCCATTGTTCGACTTCGCCAGCGCCGAGAGCTATACGCGGCACGATTTGCTGTGGTCGGCGTTGCTCGGGCTTGTGTGCGGGCTCATCGCCATGGCGTTCGACATCACGTTTCGCCGTATGCGCCAATTCTGCGTGCGAGCAAAGATCGCGCATTGGGTGAAGATGGCGGCAGGCGGAATTTTGACGGGAGTATGCGGGTTAATTTTCGTGTCGATATACAAAGGCGGATTGATTCCGATCGGGCCGAATTACGAAGCAGTGCGAATTATCCTTCAAGAATCGCATGGCTCGGTGGAGCTCGTTGTGTTTGGATTTCTGAAGCTTGCAGCGACACTATTTTCGCTGGGTGTCGGCGGTGTAAGCGCGATGTTTGTTCCGCTCTTTCTGACCGGCGGTTCGTTTGGCGCGGCATTCGCGCAATCGATTGTCCACAGCCCGTCGATTGATTTGTATGCCGCAGTCGGGATGGCGGCGTTCATCGCGGCGGGTTACAAGACACCGCTGACGGCGGTGGTTTTCGTTGCGGAGGCGACGGGCGGACATGCGTATATTATTCCGGCGCTGATCGGCGCGGCGGTGGCGTACGCAGTTTCGGGAGAAGCTTCCGTTTCAGGCGACCAGCGTCTGCATCAGGGACTGAAAGCCTCGGAGCTTTCAAAGATGATGGTGCGAGATGTGATGCAGCGGCGCGTGGTCTCAACAGATGCAGAAACGATGCTCCGGGAATTCGCCGACAGCGTCAGCGCGCAGCATCCGCACGCGGTCTATCCGGTTTACGACGGCGGCCAAATCGCGGGAACGATTTCCGTAAGTGCGCTGACAAAAGTTGCGCCAGAAAAATGGGAGCAGATGAGAGTGCGCGACGTCATGGACCGGCGCGTAAGGTGCGTCGTGCCGGAATGCGATCTGGAAGAGGCGCTGCGGCTGCTAATGGGACAGGACGGCCAGCACATGCTGTTGGTGAAATCGGCGGAAGGCGATCTGCAGGGCGTCCTGACGAAGACGGACATTCTTTCGGCGCTGGACACACGGGCGGGGAACAGCGAAAACTGAGCGAGCAGCAGGGGCTGCACGGGTACAAAGTCTTCCGGGAATTATCCGCGATACTTTCGAGTGTCGGCGATTTGCTTTCGGCGAGCGGCGCGCGCCCTCGTACGATTTCCGTCCGATGTGTGCTCCAACACAGTTTGCAACGCGTGAAGAATTGTGCGGCCGGAAGAACGCAGTTCGGCGCGGTGGGGAAGGGCGATCTGGCGCAGGATCTCTTCGCCGCGATGCGTTAACCGCAAGAGAACGTTGCGACGGTCGGTGCGGCTGCGCGTTCTCTTCAGCAAACCATGGGATTCGAGGCGGTCGGCGAGTTCCACGGCGCTGTGATGCTGGATTTGCAGCCTTTCGGCGAGTACTCCTACCGTCGCTTTGGACGTGTCCGGGAGTCCCCTGATTGCGAGCAGAGCCTGATACTGCTGCGGCTCAACGCCCGCAGCGCGGGCAGCTTGCTCGCTCAAATTCTGAAAGCGCCGAATTTCGTAACGAAATTCAGCGAGCGCTCTGTAATTGAACTCTTTGTTTGCGCGCGTTTTCAAGGCCAGGGAAATTATATCGTAAGACGATGCAAACTCGAAGAGCAAGACCTGCGGACGCTTGGG
>JASHRL010000144.1 GCA_030037355.1 Candidatus Acidiferrales bacterium
GATCTCCATTTCCGATACGCGGAAGAATTCGGCCCGCTGCCGGAAGCGTACGAGACGCTGTTGCTCGATGTGCTGCGGGGTGATCCTACGCTTTTTGTGAGCGACGACTGGGTCGAAGCCTCCTGGAAGCTGTATACCCCGCTGCTAGAGGAAAAACCGAAAATCGTACCGTACGCCGCCGGCAGTTGGGGACCTCCAGAAGCAGACAGTTTGCTCGAAGAACTGGGACGAACGTGGACAAAGGCTTGAATCAGTGTGCGAGGATTTTTCCTGACATAGACGCTTTGAGCCATGCGGCGATCGAGGAGTGCGTCCGCGCGGCGAATGAAGCCGTGAGCGCCAGAGGAAAATGCTTGATTGCACTTTCCGGCGGGCATACTCCCGAGCACGCGAATCGGATCTGGGCAAGCGTATATCGCGACAAGATGCCCTGGGCGAAGACACATTTTTTCTGGGGCGACGAAAGATTTGTCGCTGCAGACGACCCGAAGAGCAATTACCGCATGGCGCGCGAGACGCTATTTAAGAATGTCGCGGTGCCACCGGAGAACATTCATCCGATATCCGCCGGCGTGGGCCAGCCAGATGACGCGGCAAAAGAGTACGAGCGAGTGCTGCGGACATTTATCGGCGACGCGGGACCGTCCTTCGACGTGTTGTTTCTCGGAGTGGGAGTCGAAGGGCATACGGCGTCGCTGTTCCCGGATTCTCCCGCGCTCGGCGAGGAGAAGAGATGGGTTGTCGGTGTTCGCGCGCCCGCCGAACCACCGATCCGCATCAGTTTGACGTTTCCACTGCTGCGCCGCGCGCGAGCCACGTATTTTTTGGTTGCTGGCGCGGATAAGCAGGAAATTATTGCTACGCTGCGGCGCAATGCGCCGGCGGAAACCTCGAAGTTGCCCGTCGCGATGCTGAAACCGGAAGGTGAGGTGATTTGGTTCCTGGACAAGGCAGCCGATGGAGCATTGTCGCCGTAATAAGCATGAACTCGAATATCGAAAAACGCATCGTAAGTAATGGCTCGGAAGATTGATGAAAACTGCCTAATGATTCGCCGAGCGCGAGTTTTTGGTTGGCGTGAAAGCGGCGAGATGTTATATTGAAGGTAGCGAAGAATGGCCGACGAGAAAAGTCGCGATTTCGGCTCCTCCATAACTCATCAGCAGCATCCTTCCTTGAAAGCAGAGATGTGGGTCTGGCTGCGCGATGTGGCCTTTGCCGTGGCGCTGGCTCTGATCATCATTGTATTTCTCTATCAGCCCGTGAAAGTCGAAGGAACGAGTATGGCGCCGCTGCTGAGCGACCAGGAGCGAATCTTCATCAACAAGTTCGTATATCGCTTCGAGCCGATCCATCGCGATGACGTGATTGTCTTCTGGTATCCACTCGACAGGTCCGAGTCGTTCATCAAGCGCGTGATCGGTTTGCCGAGTGATACTATCGAGATTCGCGAAGGCGATCTCTACATCAACGGAAAGAAAGTGAACGAGCCGTATGTCCCGAAGCGCTATTTCGATGATTCGAGTTATGGCCCTGTAACGATTCCTTCCGACGAGTATTTCGTCATGGGCGACCATCGAGACAGCTCCAATGACTCGCGGATTTTCGGCCCCGTGGCGAGAAAATATATCTACGGAAAGGCCGTCTTCGCCTACTGGCCGTTCCGGCGGTTCGGAGAAATTTCCGCGCCTTAATTTTGTGGCGCGAGATGGTGCGAGAAGCTGATATAAGATGAGTGCAGCCGGAGGACACACTGAAGCAGTCGCACGAGGGAAGCGCGGCGCTCGCGCTCGAAGACGGAAGAGTATTTAAAGGGCGCGCGGCGGGCGCACGTTGCCGCCGCGGTGGCGAAGTTGTTTTTAATACCAGTCTTACCGGTTACCAGGAAGTTTTCACCGACCCAAGTTATGCCGGCCAGATCGTCTGCCTGACGTATCCCCATATTGGAAATGTCGGAGCGAACCTCGATGACGAGGAATCGCCGCGTCCGTATATCGAAGCTCTCGTGGTGCGCGATTTTTCGCAGGTGGCTTCGAATTGGCGCGCGAGCGAAACCGCGAATGCCTATCTGGAGCGCTACAAGATTCCTGTCATCTGGGATATTGATACGCGTGCGCTGGTACGGCATCTGCGCATGGTCGGAGCTCTGCGCGGCGTGCTCGCCACGGATGGAACCGATGCAGAGGCGCTCGTCGCGGAGGCGCGGGCGCTGCCTTCGATGGCTGGACAGGAATTGGCGAGCCGAGTGACATGCGCGAAACAATATCGCTGGGAGCGCGGTTCGATTCCGCTGGCGGCGAGTTACGCGACGCAAAGCGCAGGCGGCGAGGGTCCCTTGTGGCGCGCAGCGGCTGCGACTCGCCGCGCCGAAGAAAAGCCGCGGTACAAAGTGGTCGCCTACGATTTCGGCATCAAGCAAAACATTTTGCGGCTACTCGTGGATCACGGCTGCGACGTGACCGTTGTGCCTGCCGCGACTGCCGCAGAAGACGTGTTGGCGATGAAGCCGGATGGCGTTTTTCTGTCGAATGGGCCGGGGGATCCGGAGCCGGTTACGTTCGCCGTCGCCAATATTCGGAAAATCATGGGACGCGTGCCGATTTTTGGCATTTGCCTCGGGCATCAATTGTGCGGACTGGCCCTCGGCGGAAAAACTTTCAAGCTCAAGTTTGGACATCATGGATCGAATCATCCGGTGAAGAATTTGCTGACGGAAAAAGTCGAGATTACGGCGCAAAATCATGGATTTTGCGTTGACCCGGATTCGCTGCCGTCGAGCGACGTGGAAATCACGCACCTGAATTTGAATGATCACACAAACGAAGGCATGCGGCATAAGTCGCTGCCGATGTTCAGCGTGCAGTATCATCCGGAAGCGTCGCCGGGGCCGCACGACGCGCGGTATTTGTTCGACCAGTTCACAGAATTGATGGAGTGCCATAAGGCATGATGTTTGGCGCGGATTGCCTGTATGGTTTGTCAGGGCATGGCTTTAGCCATGCCAAAGCGGAGTTAAGGAGGGGCGGCTTTAGCCGCTGAGGTCATGGTCAGTCCACGACGCCATATTCACGCGCCTGGAACGTACTTCGCAACGTCACGTACATGGCAGAGCCGGAAACTTTTTACAAATTCCGAGATTTGCAAAATCTTTCTGGAATCGCTGCTTCGATATCGCGAGCAAGGCCGATACGCGCTTCACGCATTCATACTGATGCCTGAACATTTTCATATTCTGATTACTCCGGCTGAAGACGTAACACTGGAACGGGCTGTTCAGCTTATGAAAGGCGGTTCCGCGCACAGCATAGGGGAAGAAAGAAAATTAGCTTTTCCGGTGTGGCAGCGCGGATTCAGCGACCATCGCATTCGAGATTATAGCGATTACGAGATGCACCTGCGATACATAGAGCAAAACCCCGTCAAACGAGGAATTGTCGCCTCGCCAGAAGAGTATGAATGGTCGTCGGCAAAGGGAGAAGTCACGTTGAACGACGTACCGCAGCGGCTAAAGCCGCTTTCTCGTGTGATGGCTGTACGGCACGGCTAAAGCCGTGCCCTGACAAAGCGCGATCTTGCCGAGTCAGTGAGCAGCGCATGCGATGCAATTTGTTTGTAGGATTCGCGGTCCTGCGGGACTTGAAGAAATGAGCATATAGGCCAAATGGCTAAACGCACGGACATCAAGAAAATCATGATTATCGGTTCGGGGCCGATTGTCATTGGGCAGGCGTGCGAGTTTGATTATTCCGGTACGCAGGCGTGCAAGGCGCTGCGCGACGAAGGGTACGAAGTCGTGCTGGTGAATTCGAATCCAGCGACGATCATGACCGACCCTGAGGTGGCCCAGCGCACGTACATCGAGCCGCTGACGAAGGAATATCTCGAGCCCATCATTGCACGCGAACGCCCGGACGCGCTTTTGCCGACCGTCGGCGGCCAAACCGGATTAAACACAGCGGTCGAGCTGGCCGAGAGCGGCATTCTCGAAAAATACAATGTCACGTTGATCGGGGCGTCGCTGAAAGCGATTCGCATCGCGGAGGATCGCCTGCAATTTAAGGATGCATGCCAGCGCGTTGGCCTTGAAGTACCGGCTTCGGCTGTGGTTCGCGACATCGCCGACGCGGTGAAAATCGCCGACGGGATGGGCTATCCCGTCGTGATTCGCCCGTCATTCACGCTGGGCGGCACGGGCGGATCGATTGCGTACAACCATGAGGAATTCGCCGAGGCAATCGCGCGAGCTCTCGATGCAAGTCCCGTGCACGAGGCGTTGATCGAAGAATCGGTGCTGGGCTGGAAGGAATTCGAGCTCGAAGTGATGCGCGATCATCGCGACAACTTCGTCGTGATTTGCTCGATTGAGAATTTCGATCCCATGGGAATTCACACGGGCGACTCGATCACTGTTGCGCCTGCACAAACGCTCACGGATAAGGAATATCAGCGGATGCGCGACGCGGCCGCGGCTGTGATTCGAGAAGTCGGTGTTGCGACAGGTGGGTCGAACATCCAATTCGCGGTTGATCCAGAATCCGGCCGGATGGTTGTGATCGAGATGAATCCGCGCGTTTCGCGCAGTTCGGCGCTGGCGAGCAAGGCGACGGGGTTCCCGATTGCGAAAATAGCGGCAAAGCTGGCCGTGGGGATGACGCTCGACGAAATTCCGAACGATATTACGAAGAAGACGCCATCATCGTTCGAGCCGACGATTGACTATGTCGTGGCAAAGATTCCGAAGTGGCAATTCGAGAAATTTCCCGGCGCGGATCCGACGCTTTCTGTGCAAATGAAGTCCGTCGGTGAAGTGATGGCCATCGGGCGGACGTTCGCGGAGGCGCTTGGCAAGGGCATTCGGTCCCTGGAACCGCATGCGCCCTGGCGCGCGCCAGACGAGATCACCGATGCGGTGCTACGCGAAAAATTGCACGTCCCGGGGCCGGATCGGATTCATTGGCTGCTGACAGCGCTGCGGCAAGGAATGAAAGTCGACGACATTGTGGCGCTGACGAAAATCGACTCGTGGTTTTTGTACCAAATGGAGCAGGCCGTAGCGCTCGAAAAGGAAGTTGCTTCGGTGGGCGCCGTCGAAGTTTCTCAGACGCTCCTCAAAGAGGCGAAACGCTCAGGAATGAGCGATGAACGATTGGCGCAACTCTGGAAGACGAATGCGGCGGACGTGCGTGCGATGCGCAAGAAATACGACTTGCGGCCGGTGTTCAAGCGCGTGGATACGTGCGCAGCGGAATTCGAGTCGTTCACGCCGTATATGTATTCGACCTATGAAGAAGAAGACGAAGCGGAGACTACGGCGCGGCGAAAAGTCATGATTTTGGGCAGCGGACCGAACCGCATCGGGCAGGGAATCGAATTCGATTATTGCTGCTGCCACGCGGCGTTTGCGCTCAAGGAGGATGGCTACGAAACAGTGATGGTGAATTGCAATCCGGAGACCGTTTCCACGGATTACGACACCTCCGATCGGCTGTATTTCGAGCCACTCACGCTTGAGGATGTGCTCTCCGTGATCGAGCGGGAAAATCCCGAGGGTGTGATTGTTCAATTCGGCGGGCAGACGCCGTTGAATCTCGCGCTGGATCTCAAGCGCAACGGCGCTCCAATCATTGGAACAGCTCCGGAATCCATCGATTTGGCGGAAGACCGGCGGCGATTCGGCAAATTGCTCGAGGAGCTGAACATTCCACAGCCGCGAAATGGAACAGCATTGACTTCGGCTGAAGCTGTGAGCGTTGCGCAGGAAATCGGATTGCCAGTGCTCGTTCGTCCGAGCTACGTGCTTGGCGGACGCGCGATGGTTATCGCGTACGACATGGAAACCGTGCAGCGGACAGCGCTGCAAGCGTCATTGATGAGCAGTGGCGGAGCGCCTCGGCCTATCCTTGTGGATCAATTCCTCGAAGACGCAGTGGAAGTCGATGTGGACGCGCTGGCGGACGGGACCGACGTCGTGATAGCGGGAATTATGGAGCACATCGAAGAGGCCGGCATTCACTCTGGCGATTCGTCATGCGTGCTTCCCCCTGTGACATTGAAACCTGCGGACCTAGCGCGAATTCGCGAATATACATCCAAGCTGGCAAAAGCTCTGCGCGTTGTAGGTTTGATGAACGTCCAATACGCGATTCCTCGAAACAGCGACACAGTGTACGTGTTGGAAGTGAATCCGCGCGCGTCGCGAACCGTGCCGTACGTTTCGAAAGCTACGGGTGTGCCGTTGGCGAAAGTCGCGGCACGACTGATGACTGGCAAAAAGCTCGCGGATATGAAGCTGCCGGTGGCGGAATACAACGGCGTGGCGGAATTACGCAGCCGCGACTATTTCTCGGTGAAATCGCCGGTCTTTCCGTTCAACAAATTCCGCGGAGTGGATACGATCCTCGGCCCGGAGATGCGTTCCACCGGCGAAGTGATGGGAATTTCACCGAATTTCGGTCTGGCATTTGCAAAGGCGCAATTGGCAGCGGGCCAGCGGTTGCCCCGCCACGGAACCGTGTTCATCAGCGTCAATGACCACGATAAGCGGCAGTTGCTCGCATTGGCACAGGATCTGATCGCGGCGGGCCTGAAACTGATCGCCACGCGCGGGACGTATCAAACCATCAGCGCCGCCGGCTTGGAGGTCGAGCCGGTATACAAGGTGAACGAAGGCCGGCCGAACATCGTGGATCTGATCAAAACTGGCAAAGTGGATTTGATCATCAATACGCCTCTGGGACGCGAGTCGTTTTACGACGAGAAATCGATTCGCCGCGCTGCGGTGCGCCACATGTTGCCGTGCATTACCACATTCTCCGCAGCGGTCGCAGCGGCGCGCGGGATGCGCGCGCTTTCCGAAGGGCTGGGAGGCGTCGCAGCGCTGCAGGATTTGCATGCGAAAGAGTTAGCCAGTTCTCCGGCAGCGCAACGTGTTTCCTCCGGGAGCTGAACCGCAAGAACTACTTTCGTTAGTGGCGCCTAATTTTGGTAAAATCCGCAGGCGATGAAACTTCAGGGAATTTTTCCGCCGATAACGACGCCGTTCGCCTCGAATGGCGAAGTCGATTTAACGCGTTTGAAAGAAAACGTCAGCCGCTATAACCGAATCGGACTCGCCGGATACGTAATGAATGGTTCCACAAGCGAGTCGGTGCTTCTGACCTGGGAAGAAATCGAGCGTACGTGGGCTGTCGCGCGAGAGGCCGCCGGCGAGAAAAAAATCATGATCGCTGGCACGGGCGCGGAAGCGACCGAAGAGACCATTCGTCACACCAAACGCGCCGCAACTCTTGGGTATGACGCTGCTCTCGTCCGCACACCGAGTTATTACAAGCCGTTTATGACCTTTGAGGCGGAATCCGCGCATTTTTTGCGAGTCGCTGATGCATCGCCGATCCCCGTGCTGATTTATTCTGTTCCCGTGTTCACGAACTATACCGTCGAAGCGCCGCTTGTTGCGAAGCTGGCCGCGCATCCGAACATCGTTGGAATCAAGGACAGTTCTGGAAACGTCCAGAGGATGAAGGACATCGTCGCCTCGACGCCGAAGAGTTTCGGCGCGCTGACCGGTTCCGCTTTGACTCTGGAAGAAGCGCTGAACGAAGGTGCATCGGGCGCGATTCTGGCGATTGCTTGCGCTGTTCCCGAGGCGTGCGTGGGGCTGTACGACGCTGCGAAGAGTGGCGATTTGCAACGAGTGGAGCAGCTCAAGAAACGCGCGATCAATCCCGCGGCGACAATCACAACGAAATTTGGGATCGCGGGCCTCAAATTCGCTATGGATCGAGTGGGCTATTTCGGCGGGCAGCCGCGCGCACCGTTGCTTCCGTTGGCTGAGGAAGCCAAAAAGGAAATCGAGCTGCTGCTGGTGGCCATGAAGCCTGAAGACGTTCTCAGCTAGATTCAAACCCCGCGATTCGTTGCGTCATGCGGAATGCCGCGCACATTCGGCTCTTTCATTCTGCCTGGACCGTTCAAATCACAGTGATTGTGGCGTCTCCGGCCCACGCTGCACTGGTTGCTGCGACCGAACGCGCCGTGTATCATCACATTCTCCATGGAGTGTCACTGTCTTCAGTTCGGCGAAATTCCGGGAACCACGAAATTATTCTCAACCTATCTCAGTGATTTTGACCGCGTGAAGGAGTTCTACGCCCACACGCCGGACGAAGCAGGTGTGCGCGCGGCAGCGAAGGAAGTCCGCCTCGATGCGGGGATCCGCCGAGGCGTCGTGCAAGTCTTGCGTGAGCAAAATCGCAGGTTCGGCTCGACGCGAGAGACGGACGCGAACCTGGACCGTCTGGCAGATGGCGCCGTGGCGATTGTCACCGGTCAGCAGGTCGGATTGTTCAGCGGCCCGGCCTACAGCGTTTACAAAGCGCTGGACGCGATTCACTGGGCTGCGCGGCTGACCAAAGCTGGTGTTGACGCCGTGCCGATTTTTTGGATGGCGACGGAGGACCACGATCTCGCCGAAGTCAATCAAGCAAACTTCGGTGTACGCGAGGGAATTTCGCGCATTGAACTGCTCCTTCCCGAAGACGCCTCGGGAGTCAGCGTCGGGCGGATTCCGCTCGGTTCAATGGCGGCCGCTGCCGTTGCGCACGCGGCTGAACTGCTCGAAGGATCTGCAGCGAACGAAGTTGCGGATATGCTCGAAAAATCATACGCCGCCGATGAAACGTTCGGTTCCGCATTTGGAAAATTGTTCGCGCGGCTTTTCGGCGGGCGCGGGTTGATTCTGCTCGATCCTCTTGACAGGCGACTGCATGAACTCGCGCGGCCGGTTTACCGCAAAGCTGCCGAATCCGCGCAGAAGTTGGACGAGGAGTTGACGGCGCGGAGCAAATCGCTCGACCGGCGCGGATATCACGCGCAGGTGAAAGTGACGCGGCAGGGAACGCTTTTGTTTCTTGAAGTGAAGGGCAAGCGTGTAGCCCTGCGGCGTCGAAATGGTGATTTCGTCGCGAGCGATATGAAGCTGAGCATGGCCGGGATGCTCGAGAAAATAGATAAAGAGCCCGAAGCGCTCACGGCGAGCGTACTCCTGCGGCCAGTATTGCAAGATTCGATCTTGCCGACAGCCGCGTACATCGGCGGTCCCGCGGAAGTTGCATACATGGCGCAAGCTCAGGTTACTTACCGCCAGGTACTGGGCCGAATGCCGGCGATCCTGCCACGCGCGAGCTTCACACTGATTTCAGCAGAGGTGCAGCGCACGCTCGAAAAGTATGGCCTCGATTTTCGCGAGCTCTTGCGCGGCCGCCAATTGCTTCGGCAAAAGATGAAATTGCAGTACGTACCTCGGGGACTGGCGGCGCGGTTCGGGCGCGACGAGAAATTGCTGTTGCGTGTCTTGGAAGCTTATCGCAAACCGCTCGGCAAGCTGGACAAGACTCTTGCGGGGGCGCTGGATACAGCCGAGCGCAAAATGCTCTACCAATTTACAAAGCTGCGCAGCAAAACGGGAAACACCGAAAATCTGAGGACGGGAATCCTCGATCGGCATGAGCGGCAGATTTTGACGGCACTGTATCCGCACCGAGGCTTGCAGGAGCGAAGTCTGTGCCTTTTGCCGTTCTTGGCGCGCTATGGAATGGAACTGCTGAAACGGCTCGAAAAAGAAATGGAGAAGCCGTGTGCGGGTCACAGAGTGCTGATGCCATGAATGGTGGCCCGAAGCGCAACGCGGGCTTTCTGCAGATTTCATTCCAAGTTCCCGATGACTTCTCCGTGATAAAATCAGCCAGTTTGAAACAGTGCCAAAGGTGAATCCGGGTGTTCTGCGCGGCTGCGATGCGTTCGGCGATATGAGGAGACGACAAGATGAAGATAACGCCGGGAAAGCTAAAAGGACTCGAGAAGGTTTCGAATTCCGCCGGAGTGATTGCCGCAGCAGCGATGGACCAGCGCGGCTCCTTGAGGAAAGCGATCGCTAAGGACAAAGGGATTGATCCCCACGGCGTCACGCCGGAGATGCTGAGCGAATTCAAGCAAGCGGTTGTGCGGGTCTTGACGCCCCACGCGAGCGCAATTCTGCTCGATCCTGAATACGGCTTGCAGCCTGCGCGGTGGCGTTCCAACAACGCCGGTCTGCTGATGGCCTACGAGAATAGTGGTTACGACAATACTCGTCCGGGGCGTTTGCCGGACTTGCTCGAAAATTGGTCGGTCCACCGGCTGAAGGAAGCGGGGGCGGATTGCATCAAGATTTTGATGTACTACACGCCATTCGATCCGGCGCCTATTAATGACGTGAAGCACGCGTGGATGGAGCGCGTGGGTGCGGAATGCGCTGGCGAGGACATCCCGTTGTTTGCGGAGTTCGTTGGCTATCAGGAGGGCGCTGACGAAAAGGGCATCGACTTCGCCAAAAAGAAGCCGGAGATTGTGACGCGCAGCATGGAGGAGTTTTCGAAGCCGCAGTACGGAATCGACGTGCTGAAGGTGGAAGTGCCGGTGAACATGGCATACGTCGCCGGCGCGCGATCGTGCAAGGGAGAGTCAGCCTATACGAAAGAAGAAGCCAAGGACTATTTCCGGCGCGCCGCGGCGGCGGCGAAGAAACCGTTCATCTATTTGTCCGCAGGCGTGAGCAATGACACGTTCATTGAGACGCTGCAATTGGCGAGCGAGGCGGCAGTGAATTTCTCTGGTGTTTTGTGCGGACGCGCGACCTGGAAGGATGGCGTCCCGATTTATGCGAAGCAGGGATTGAGCGCCTTTCAGGATTGGCTGGCCGACCAGGGCGTGAAGAACATCGAAAACGTAAATCGCGGACTTCGCGCGGCAAAGCCTTGGTTTGGATTCTACGGAGCAGCGTCTGCGGCGGCGCTTGCTTGAGTGATTCCAGCGTGAAGAACTCGGCCGGGCAAGGTGGCAAGCCTCGAACCATGACGCGCACAATCGACGTGCAGTCGTCGCAGCACACGCAGCTGAAAAACATTACAGCCGAGGTCGCGAAAGCTGTCGAGGAATCGGGTTGTCAAAGTGGCGTCTGTTACCTCTACGTCCCGCACACGACAGCCGGCGTGATCATCAACGAAGGAGACGATCCGGATGTGGCCCGGGACATTGCCGCGACGCTTGACCGCCTTGTGCCTACTGCGGGCAGTTACCGTCACGCGGAAGGGAACGCGGATTCGCATATCAAGGCCGCGATGACCGGAACGACGGCGACGATCTTCGTCGCGGATGGCAGATTGGAGCTTGGCCGCTGGCAGGGCATTTTCTTTTGCGAATTCGATGGCCCTCGGCGAAGGGAAGTGCGCGTGAAGATTGTACCGGATCCAACAGAATGAAAACGCCCCCCACACTCGGAGTCTACGTGCAGGCGCCGTTCTGCCAGACGAAATGCACGTATTGTAATTTTCACACGGGAGTTTTCTCGCGCGATCTCTACCGGCCATACGTGGATGCGGTGTGCCAAGAAATTCGCGAATCAGCCGAGTTGCGCGGTTTGGCAGTGGACACAGTATATCTCGGCGGCGGAACACCGAGTTTGCTTGATCCATCCGACCTGGCGCGAATCCTGGACACGATTCGCGCGACGCACGCGTGCGGCTTGCAGGAGGTTACGTTGGAGGCCGATCCGGAAACGATCACACGCGAAAAGGCTGGCGCGTGGTGCGCCGCCGGAATTGGCCGTATCAGCATGGGCGTGCAGTCGTTCTGCGATGTGGAATTGCGTGCTGCGGGCAGGATGCACCGGCGAGCGGATATTTATAATGCGAACGAAATTCTGCGCGGCGCAGGAATCGCGAACATCAGCATGGACTTGATCGCCGGATTGCCGCACCAAACGCGCGCGAGTTGGGAATTGTCGCTGAAGGAATTACTCGCCTTGCGGCCTGAGCACATTTCGATTTACTTGCTGGAAGTCGACGAAGGGAGCCGGCTCGGGAGGGAAATCCTTGCGAGTGGCGCGCGATACGGAGCCAGCGCAGTGCCAAGCGAGGACGAAATGGCCGAGTTTTATGAGCTGGCCTGTGAGCGCCTGGCCAAAAAGAAATACGAGCATTACGAAATTTCAAATTGGGCGCAACGCGGACGCGCATCGAAACACAATCTGAAATACTGGCGGCGCGAACCGTATCTCGGATTTGGCGCAGGCGCGCATTCCTTTGACGGCGCGCGGCGCTGGGCAAATTTGCACGATCCCGCGGCGTACACCGCTGTTATGCAGCGCGGCGCATCGGTGCGCGAGCAGGAAGAGACTGTGACTGCAAAGCAGGCTCTCGAAGAGGAGCTGTTCTTGGGTCTGCGCGAGCTGGCGGGCATTGATTTGGCGCGTATCGAAAAACAGTACAGCGCGGATTTGACTCCGCGCGTGCGCAAGTTAATCGAAGATGGGTTGATCGAGCGCGAAGGCGAGCGAATTCGACTGAGTCCGGCGCGGCTCACGATTTCGAATGAAGCGTTTGTGGAACTGCTCGGATAGCGAAGGTGAGAAATGTATGACTCCAAAGGAATGGACGGGAAGGGCGACGCGGTCGTTGACTTGCGCAGCGACACGGTGACTCGGCCCACGCCGGCGATGCGCCGCGCAATGGCCGAAGCGGAAGTGGGAGACGACGTTTACGGCGAAGACCCAACGATCAACCGGCTCCAATCGCACGCTGCGGAAATCTTCGGTCGCGAGGCTGCCCTGTTTGTGCCAAGCGGTTCGATGGGGAATCTCGTCGCGATAAAGGCGTGGACGCAGCCGGGAATGGAAGTGATTTGCGAGCAACGCGCGCATGTGAATCAATACGAGCTGGCATCGATGTCCGCGATTGCCGGGTGTTTCCCACGAGCCGTCTTCGCACATGAGGGCATTTTGACTTGGCCCGTTGTGGAATCGTTGATTCGCGCCAAGAGTCCGAACTATTCGCAGACCGGGCTGGTCACGATTGAGAACACGCACAATATGGCTGGTGGAACACTCTACGCGACGCAAGTCGTCGAGGAAATTTGCGACCGGGCCCATGAAGCGAAACTGCGCGTGCACATGGACGGCGCACGAATTTTCAATGCATCTGTCGCCTTAGGCAAGAGCGTCAGGGAATTGACGCGGAAGTGTGACTCCGTGATGTTTTGTTTGTCGAAGGGACTAGGCGCGCCCGTAGGGTCGATGCTTGTGGGTTCGAAGGAGTTCATCGAGAAGGCGCACATTAATCGCAAGATGCTCGGCGGAGGAATGCGTCAGGCCGGGGTACTCGCGGCCGCAGGGCTTGTGGCGCTCGAGGAATCACCAAAAGCTCTCCATCGCGACCATGAAAATGCCCGCTACCTCGCCGAAGGACTTGCAAAGATTCCCGGAATTTCTGTGGACCCCAAGAAAGTCGTAACCAACATCGTAATCTTTGACGTGCGTGGCACGGAGAAAACAGCAACGGAGATTTGCAGTGAGCTAGGCAAGAAGGATGTCCTTTGCGGCGCGACGGACAAATATTTGGTTCGCATGGTCACTCACTACGACGTGGACCGCGCGGGCATCGACCGCGCCATCGCAGAATTGAGTGAGATCTGCAGTACCGTGGCGAAAACTCATGCGTGATGTTGCGCGCGTCTGTGCGCGTCCGCGATGTGGTAAAGTTTCTTGTAGGCAGATACGGCGGAGCTCGAGTGAGGTGACGTGGATTTCTCGTTGACCGATGAACAGCAACAGCTGCGGCGCACTGTCCGAGACTTCGCGGAAGGTGAAATCGCGCCGCATGTGATGGAGTGGGACGAAGCTTCGCATTTTCCGCAGGAAATCATTCCGCAGCTCGGCGAGATGGGCCTGCTCGGCGTTATTTTCCCCGAAAAATATGGCGGCGCAGGCTTGGGTTACCTTGAATATTCGATCGTGATCGAGGAACTCGCGCGTGTGGATGGATCCGTAGGCCTGATCGTCGCGGCGCACAATTCTCTTTGCTCGAATCACATTTACAAGTTCGGAAGCGAAGAACAGAAGAAAAAATACCTCTCGCAACTCACGCAAGGAAAGAAACTGGGATGCTGGTCGCTGACGGAACCGGGCGCAGGCTCGGATGCCGGCGGGACGCGCACAGTCGCAGTCAAAAAAGACGGTGGCTGGATACTGAACGGTGCGAAAACATTTACGACGAACGGCCACTACGCGGATGTGTGCGTGGGAATGGCTGTAACCGATGCGGAGAAGAAGCAGCACGGCATTTCAGCCTTCATCGTCGAAGAAGGGACACCCGGGTTTCGTCCAGGGAAGAAAGAAAACAAGCTGGGCATGCGTGCGAGCGACACATCGGAGGTAATTTTCAGCGACTGCCGCGTCCCGGCCGAAAATTTGCTGGGCAAAGAAGGCGAGGGCTTCATCAATAGCCTGCAGATTCTGGATGGTGGCAGAATTTCGATTGCAGCGCTGGCGTTGGGTATGGCGCAGGGCGCGTATGAAGCGGCGGTGAAGTACGCGAAGCAGCGCAAGCAATTCGGCAAAGCGATCAGCGAATTTCAGGCCATTCAATTCAAGTTGGCGGATATGGCCACGGAGATCGAAGCCGCGCGCTTGCTCGTTTGGGAAGCGGCGTACTTGGCGGACAAATCGCTGCGGCATGGCGGCGGAGGAACAAGATTCACACGCGAATCGAGCATGGCAAAACTCTTCGCGGCGGAGGTTGCAGTGCGCGTCGCTAACGAAACTGTCCAAATTTTCGGCGGCTATGGCTTCGTCAAGGATTATCCGGCGGAAAAATACTACCGTGATGTGAAACTCTGTACGATTGGCGAAGGTACAAGCGAAATACAGAGGCTTGTCATCGCGCGCCAGCTTCTCGGAAAAGGCTAGGCGCGCGAGAATGCCTGCTGCGCCTCCGATCCAGCCCATGACACAGAGCGTTCAAGAGTTGGCTAGGCAGGTGCGCGCCGGTGACGTCCGCGCCATTTCGCGTGCCATGACAGAGATCGAAAATCGCACACGCGATGCCGAAGCTCTGCTTCGCGAATTGTTTCCGTACACAGGCAAATCGTATTGCGTGGGGATCACAGGCGCGCCTGGTACGGGCAAGAGCACTCTTGTCGATCGTATGGCGGCATACTACAGGTCTCAGCGGCAGACCGTGGGCGTAATCGCAGTCGATCCTTCAAGTCCATTCACGGGGGGAGCAATCCTCGGCGACCGGATTCGCATGCAAGGGCATGCATCCGATAGCGGCGTGTTCATTCGCTCGATGGCCACGCGTGGCTCGCTTGGTGGATTATCGCAGGCGACGAGCGATGCAGCGTTGCTCCTCGACGCAGCCGGAAAGCAGATGGTTTTGATCGAAACAGTCGGCGTCGGCCAGGGAGAAGTCGAAATTGCGCGGCTGGCCGATTGCACCCTCGTCGTTCTTGTGCCGGGGATGGGCGACGACGTGCAGAACCTGAAGGCTGGCCTGATGGAAATTGGAGATGTATTTGTCCTGAATAAGGCCGATCGTGAGGGCGCGGATCGTTTTGAGCAGCAGCTTCGCGTAATTCTTCAGCTTGTTCCCGAGCGCGATGGATGGAAACCGCCCATCGTGCTAACCATCGCGACGCAGAACGAAGGAATCGCTGAGTTGGCGAGGCAAATCGACAGATTCCGTGAACATTTCAGCGGGAAAAAAGAAAAGAGAGCGAAGGAGATTGCGCTTTGGAAAGAACGCCTGCTCAACCTTCTGCGCGAACAGTTGGTGCGGCGGGCTTTGGCGCACGTGGCTAGCGATCTCATGCTGGACCGGCTCGCAGCGGAAGTGGCGGAACGGAAGCGTGACCCATACTCTGCAGTGAATGAAATTCTGGAAAAATCTGCCTTAGGGGAGAAACATTGAGACTCGGTGATCTGGAGTTCCTGGTTCTGACGGACGGGACGCTGCGCCTGGACGGCGGCGCAATGTTCGGTGTTGTGCCAAAAACGATGTGGGAGAAGAAAATTCCCGGCGACGAGCGGAATCGCATCGTGCTCGCGATGAACTGTCTGCTGATACGCGCGGGCGGGAAGACGATCCTCGTGGAGTCCGGCGCGGGAGACAAATGGGACGCGAAGTTGCGCGATATCTATGCGCTGGAAGGCGCGCCGCGTCTACCGGACCAACTCGCGCAACATGGCGTAAAGCCCGGTGACGTTGATTTTGTCATTGATACGCACCTGCACTTCGATCATTGCGGATGGAACACGCGCATAGTTGACGGAAAAGTGCGTCCGACGTTTCCGAATGCGCAATACATCATGCAGAAAGGCGATTTCGCGCACGCAAAGAACCCGACGCTGCGCGACCGTGCGAGCTACTTGTTCGAGAATTATCTTCCGGTGGAAGAAGCGCGGCAATGGAATCTGCTCGAAGGCGAAAAAGTAATTGCCCCGGGGGTGACTGTTTCTCCGGTGCCCGGCCATACACCGGCGATGCAGTGCGTGAAGCTCGAAGGCGGCGGAAAGACGGCGATCTTCCTGGCGGACCTTGTGCCAACAACGGCGCATTTGCCGATGGCGTGGATTATGGGCTTTGATCTTTTTCCATTGACCACGCTTGAAGAAAAGCAGAAATGGCTGCCGCAGATTGCGAAAAATGGCTGGCTCGCCTTATTCGCTCACGATACAAAGGTTCGCGGCGCGTACCTCCACGAAAAGAAAGATAATTACGAAGCCGATCCCGTATCGATCGACTGAGCCAGTTAGGAAATCCACCTACAATTCTTTAAGGATGACGAAAGTGGCGAAAGGAAAGAAAAGTGCCAATAGGTCTGCGGCGAAAGAACGTGTGACGCTTGGTATCATCGGCGGAAGCGGTCTTTACGCGATGCAGGGGCTCAGCGGCGCACGTGAGCTGCGCGTGAAGACTCCTTACGGAGATCCATCGGATGTCTTTGTGGTCGGAAATCTGGAGGGCCATCGCGTGGCGTTTCTCGCGCGCCACGGGCGAGGGCATCGCATCATGCCGAGTGAAATCAACTATCGAGCAAACATCTACGCAATGAAAACTCTTGGCGTCGAGCGCATTTTGTCGGTAAGTGCAGTGGGCTCTTTGCGTGAAGATTTGCATCCGCTGGAATTTTTGATCCCGGATCAGTTTTTCGACCGCACGCACAGGCGCATCGCAACGTTTTTCGGCGATGGCCTTGTCGCGCACGTGGGATTCGACAAACCAACATGTTCCGAGTTGGGCAAATTGCTCACCGCCGCGTGTGAGAGAGCGGGCGTGAAGGCCCATGAGAAAGGGACATACGTATGCATGGAGGGGCCGCAGTTTTCCACGCTCGCGGAATCTCACACCTACAGGCATTTGAAATTCGACGTGATCGGCATGACCAACCTGACCGAAGCGAAACTGGCACGAGAAGCGGAAATCTGTTATGCAACCGTCGCGATGATCACCGACTATGACTGCTGGCATCCGCAGCACGATACGGTTTCCGTGCCTGACATCATCAATAATCTCAATCGTAATGCGGAAAATGTGCAGCGCGTCCTTCGCGAAGCGATCCGAGGGCTTCCGGAGGGGCGAACTTGCAAGTGCGGATCGGCTCTCGCACATGCGTTGCTGACCGATCGCAAGATGATTCCTGCGACAACAAAACGGCGTCTGGCTCCAATCATCGGCAAATACATTTCCTGATTAGGAGAAACACATCAAATGTCATTGCTCGTCGTGGGTTCAGTTGCGTTCGATGCGTTGCAAACTCCCTTTGGAAGCACCGATCGCACGCTCGGCGGCGCGGCCACGTATTTTTCGCTGGCAGCGTCCCTGATGGCGCCGGTGAGGTTGGTAGGCGTCGTGGGAGATGATTTCAGTGCGGCCGATGAAGCCACGTTTCGCGGCAGAAAAATCGATCTGGATGGCTTGGAGCGCGCCCCAGGGAAGAGTTTTTTCTGGTCAGGCAGGTATAGCGACGATTTGCGAACCCGCCAAACGCTGACGACCGAATTGAACGTTTTTGCGACATTTGAACCGAAGCTCCCGGCGGCTTATCAGGATTCACAATATGTTTTTTTGGGGAACATTGATCCTGTGCTGCAAAGGCACGTTCTTGCTCAAATGCGGCGCCGGCCAAAGCTCGTGGCGCTGGACACGATGAACTATTGGATCTCAGGCTCCTCGGAGGAACTGGCGAAGACGCTCCGTATGATTGATGCGTTGCTGATTAACGACGAGGAGGCTTCCCAGCTGGGCGGCGAGCACAATATTCTCCGCGCAGTAAAGAGAATTATGTCGATGGGCCCGAGCGCTGTGATCATCAAACGCGGAGAATATGGCGCGATGCTATTCCAAGGGGACACAATTGCCGCAGTCCCTGCGTATCCGCTCGAAAAGGTTTACGATCCAACGGGCGCGGGCGACAGCTTCGCGGGCGGTTTTATGGGATACCTCGCGAGTCAGAGAAAAAGCAGTCACGAGTTTATGCGCAAAGCGATGGTCTACGGCTCTGTTCTGGGCAGTTTTGCCGTGGAGAAGCTCGGAGTTGAGCGCCTGCGAACGCTGAAGCGGCGAGACGTAGAACGCAGAGCGCGAGATCTCGTGAAGATGACGCATATTCGGCTGTAGTCGGCTGATCCATTTCCTCGCGGCGATGTAGTTTTTCTCCGAATCTGGTGAACGAATGTGAACTAATCGGATGCGCATGTCATTGTGTGACTAGACTCGCCTGCCGAAGTTTCCTATTCTCGTTTGTGGCACATGCCACGAGCGATTAAGCCGCCCGCCCTCGAACTGGGGAACCCAGTGCGCATTGTTGCGCCGGCGAGTCCCGTGGACGAAGCAGCTTTGCGCAGGGGCTGCGCGGAGCTGGAACGGCTGGGATACGAGCCGCGATGGGACCCGCGAGTATTGGCCCGTCAAGGATATTTCGCAGGTTCGGCGGAAGAGCGGCTGGCAAAGTTGACGTTGGCGTTCGAGGAAAATTCTTCGCGGGCGGTTTTTTGCGCGCGCGGCGGATACGGCTCAGGATATTTGCTGGATCGCATCGAGCCGCGAAGATTGAAACAGCCGAAGGCGCTGCTGGGATATAGCGACATTACGTTGCTTCAACTTTTCCTTTGGCGTAAGAAACATTGGGTAAGTTTCTACGGCCCCATGCTCGCCTCCGGCTTCGATAAGGGAGCGGGCGTCACTGGCGGTTACGATTTGGCTTCATTTCAGCAGGCTCTGACGCAAACGAGTCACGGCTGGACGCTCGATTTGCAGGGCGAAACTTTGTTTTTCGGGCGCGCCGAAGGCACGGTTCTCGGCGGCTGCCTGACGCTCGTTGCGGCCACGCTCGGCACGCCATGGGAAGTGCAGACCTCCGGAACGATACTCTTACTCGAAGACGTGGCCATGAAGCCGTATCAAGTGGATCGCGCTTTGATACACTTGCAGCAGGCCGGAAAATTCAAAGGCGTTCGTGGAATATTGCTCGGCGAGTTCCCGGAGTGCCAAGCTTCCGAGGGAAGCGCCACGGTGCGCGAGGTCTGTGAACGCATCTTGAAACCGCTCAAGATTCCCGTGGTTTGGGGCGCGCCAGTGGGTCACACGCCGCGCGCGATGTTGACGATTCCGCTGAGCGTCAAGGCGCGCCTTGTGGCGCAAGGTACCGGGCGTCTCGAAATACTGGAGCCAGCCTGCAGCGATATGCACGTGGAAAAAATCATTCGAGGGAAGACGCCACGACGCTCCTGAATCGTTCTCTGGAACATATCCATTTGCTCGGCATCGGCGGCGCAGCGATGGCCCCAGTCGCGGGCATGTTGAAGGAACGCGGCCACACGGTAACCGGTTCCGACACGGGGGTATATCCGCCAGCGTCAACCCTGCTTACATCTCTTGGAATCCGCTGGAATGAAGGTTTTCGTGCAGAAAATTTGCGGCCCACCCCAGACTTGGTCGTCGTTGGAAACGCAATCTCGCGAGGCAATCCGGAACTTGAAGCCGTCCTCGACGAACGCATTCCATCCTGGTCGATGCCACAAACGATAGAAGAGCTTTTCTTGCCCGGCCATACCTCTATTGTTATCGCTGGCACTCACGGCAAGACGACGACAACATCTATGCTTGCTTGGATTTTTCACGTCGCGGGGCGACGGCCGGATTTTCTGATCGGCGGGGTCGTGCCGAATTTTGGTGACCGAAGCTACGGTCTCGGCGGCGGCGAAGAGTTCATCATCGAAGGCGATGAGTACGACTCCGCCTATTTCGACAAAGCTCCGAAGTTTCTGCATTATCATCCCGACGAGCTGATTCTGACGTCGCTGGAATTCGACCACGCGGATATTTATCCTGATCTTGCTGCGATTGAGTTGCAATTTGAGCGACTCGTGAATCTCGTTTCCCGGCGCGGCAAGATTTTAGTCTGGGGCGAAGCTCAGAATCTGGTTGCGTGCACGAAAAAGGCGTTTTGCCCTGTGGAGACATACGGTTTGTCGCCCGAAATGGATTGGCATGCGGGCGATATCGAATGGCGCGACGGGATGACTCATTTCCGCGTCGTCTACCATCGTGACGAAGTCGCTCGCATTCGCATGCCGCTCGTCGGACGGCACAACGTGATGAATGCGGTTGCCTGCGTGGCCATGGCATTCGGCCGCTCGGTCGAATGCGAAGCGATTGAAATGGCGCTGGCGAAATTTCAAGGCGTACGCCGGCGGTTGGAAATCAAGGGCGAAGCGAATGGCGTGACGATCGTCGAAGATTTCGCCCACCATCCGACGGCTATTCAGGCAACCATCGAAGCTGCTCGTGCGCGCTGGCCGGGTCGCAGGCTCTGGGCGGCGTTCGAACCGCGCTCGAACACTATGCGCCGTCGAATCTTCGAAGGTAAATTAGCAGGGGCGCTCGCCACGGCTGATTGTGTTGTTCTTGGCCCTGTGAACCGTCCGCATCTGCTTTCCGACGACGAACGCATGGATACGCAGCGTGTGGTTGCGGCGATTCGCGAGCAGGGAAAATCAGCGCATGCCTTCCGCTCCGCGGCAGAAATTGCAGAATTTGTTGGACCGCAGTTGGCGCCGGGCGACTTGGTTCTGGTAATGTCGAACGGCAGCTTCGACGGTCTTTGCGGGAAGCTCATCGAGACTATCGAGAAAGGACTCGCGGCTCACAAATCGTGAAAAATCACTTGGGAATTTCACGGCTTACGCGTATCAGTTTCGTTTTTCTGCTCTCATTCATCGCCATTCGCGCGAATGCGACGATTCGCTACGCCATTTCCGTCGCGCAGCCCGATCAGCATATCTTTCACGTCACCATGACTGTCGCCAACGCCGGACGAGAACTCGTCGTTGCCATGCCCGCGTGGAACGCCACCTACGACATTCGCGATTTCGCTTATCGCGTGACGGAAGTCCGCGCGACGCGCGGAAGTGATTCATCGCCTTTGCATATAGAAAAACTCGACAAGCAAACTTGGCGCATCAGCGCAGCAGATGAAAGTTCCGCATCAAATCTCGGCGATGTCACAATTCAGTACGATGATTACTGGGATGACGTCGGGCCATTCTCCTCGCAGCTCAACGAACACCACGCATATATGAATCTCGCCGAAGTGTTGTTCTATGTTCCGGATCGGCGCGCGGAAGAATCCTTCGTCCAATACACGGATCTGCCGGCGAATTGGCACGTCGTGCAGGAGCTTCCCGCGGCGCAAGCTCCCCAGAGCTTTATGGCTCCGAGCTACGACGCGCTCGTGGATGCTCCAGTGGAAATCGGCGCGTTCCGCGAATTTCAAATTGACGCAGGGAACGCACATTTGCGTGTCGTCGTGGATGGCACAGACTGGAACCAGAACGACTTAAGCGACACGCTGCGCAAAATCGTCTCTTCTGAAACAGGGATGATGCGCGATGTTCCATTTCGCGAATATATGTTCATCTTCCACTTCGGCCCGTACACCGAAATGGGCGGTGGCGGGATGGAGCATTCGAACTGCACGGCGATTGCAGTGCCATCTGCCGATGTGGTTGCTAACGTCGCAGCGCATGAGTTTTTTCACCTGTGGAATGTGAAGCGCATTCGCCCGCAGACGCTTCAGCCCGTGGACTACACGAAAGAAATGTGGACCCGAGCGCTGTGGTTCGCGGAGGGCGTGACGAGTACCTACGCGTCATTCACGATGGTGCGCACGGGTCTATGGGATCGCCAGCGATTTTATGCGGATCTTGCGCAGCAGTTTACCGAGCTCGAAGCTCGTCCAGCCCACAAATGGCAGAGCGCTGAGGAATCGAGCCTGGACACGTGGCTGGACCTCTACGATTACTATAATCGGCCCGAAGTGAGCATTTCGTACTACAACAAGGGCCAAATCCTCGGTGTGATGCTTGATTTGGCCATTCGCGACGCGACCGACAATCACAGATCGCTCGACGACGTGATGCGCGCGATGGACGATGATTATGCGCATCAGGGTCGCTTTTACGATGACAGTCAGGGCGTCGAGCAAGAGGTGGAGAAAATCTCCGGCCGGAGTTTCAAAGAGTTTTTTGCGAAGTATGTTACCGGCACGGAGGAAATTCCTTACAACGACTTTCTCAGCGCGGCGGGATTGCAGACTCAAGCGCAGGAGCGCGCCGTAGCCGATTTAGGTTTTCAGATCTCGCGTGGCTTTTTCGCCACCGGAGGGATTTCCTCTGTGACTCAGGGGAGCAGCGCGGAAAAGGCGGGCCTGCGATCCGGCGACGTCCTGTTACAACTCGATGGCCGGCCCTTCGGACGCCAGGCCATGCAATTCGCGCTTCAGGGCTCGCCGGGCGACGAGGTCAGGTTGCGCATTCAGAGAAACGGGGTCGAGCGCGATATTTCCTATTCCCTCGGAAAACGAATGGTGCAAACCTTCTCGATTTCTGAGATTCCCGGTGCAAATGCGCGGCAGAAGCGGATTCGCGACGGCATGCTTCGGGGCATCACGAATTAAAGTGTTGCTCAGTCCACACGGACAATGATTCGCACCCTCGCAGGCTTAACGTTCCTCGCATTGTATATCATCGTCGTCGGCTTGCCTGTCATCGCCTACTCCCTTCTAAGCGGGGAAAGCGATTTTCTTTATCGTGCGGGAATTTGGGGAATCGCTGCTTCGATGCGCCTCGCTGGAGTGCGCGTGCGCGCGGAAGGTGTCGAGAACATTCCAGCCGGCGTCTGCGTTTTCGCGGCGAATCACGTGAGCAACCTGGACCCTCCCGCTGCGTTGGTCGGGGTTCCGCGTCGCATTTCCTTTTTGGCGAAAAAGGAAGTGTTCAAAGTTCCCGTCGTGCGCACGGCGATGCGACTCGGGAAGATTGTTCCAGTGGACCGTGCCGATAGGGAAGCGGCAATCGCAAGTGTCGACCAGGCCGTTGCTGTTCTTCGTGAGGGGATTTCATTTTTCGTGTTCCCTGAAGGTACGCGCAGCGGCGATGGCGCTCTCAATCCGTTTAAGAAGGGCACATTCGCGATGCCGATTGAAGCTGGCGTGCCTGTCGTGCCCGTGGCAATTCGAGGAAGCCGCGAGCGGATGCCCAAGGGGAAACGGTGGGCCATCCCCGGAGAAATCGTGCTTCACTTCGGCGCGCCGATTGAAAGCGCTCAGTATAGTGTGAAGGACCGCGACAAATTGATGGAGCGCGTGCGTGATGCTGTCGCGGCGGGATTGCAAGATCCCAAGCCGAATTGACGCGCTTGCCTCGCAGGAAAACGCGAAGTGAAATCAGGGCTTTTGGAGAGCTGCGCGAAGCCGCGCAACTTCCTTCTCTAGTGCGCGAACCTCGTGTTGCAAATCGGGCAGGCGATTGAATGCGCCCACACAACGCAGCCACGTCTTGTTTTCGAGCCCGGGTGAGCCGGAATAAGTTGCGCCTGGAGGAATGTCGTGTGACACGGCGCTCTGTGCGGTAAGAATCGCCCCGTCGCCGATCTTGAGATGCCCCGCCGCAGCAGACTGCCCGGCCATAATGCATCGATCGCCGATCACAGACGAACCGGCAAGCCCCACCTGTCCGCAGAGCAATGTATCCTCGCCAACTGTGCAGGCATGTCCAACTTGCACGAGATTGTCGATTTTTGCTCCGCGCTTGATAAGCGTCTCGCCGACGGTCGCGCGATCGATGGCGCTGTTGACCTGGACCTCCACATCATCGCCGATGACCGTTCGTCCGGATTGTTGAATTTTGTACCAGGCGCCGTTTGCCTGCCGCGCAAAGCCGAAACCATCTCCGCCGATGACGCAGCCATTCTGCAGAATCACGCGATTGCCGATCTGGCAATTTTCGCGCACCGCGACATGGCTGTGCGCGAAGAAGTCGTCGCCAATTTGCGCGCCACGATAAATGCTGACGAAGCTGTGTAACACAGCCCCACGGCCAATCACCACTTCATCATCAACGAAGCAATGTGGCCCAATATGCGCATCCGCGCCAATTCGCGCCGATTTCGAAATAACGGCCGTCGGATGAATTCCCGGAACGTAGCGCGGAGGTTTATGAAAAAGCTCGATAGCATGCGCAAACGTCAAATAAGCGTCGTCTGCGCGCAGAGACGCGATCGGAATATCTCGCTCATCCCGCGGGACGATAATGGCCGACGCGCGCGTCGTCGCGACCGCCGAGCGGTAGCGCCGGTTGGCGAGGAATGTCAACTGGCCGGGAAGCGCATCTTCGATTCCTCCGACGCCGGTAATTTCGACCTGCGCGTCGCCATCGAGCTGGCAGTTGAGCCGGTCGGCGATTTCTCCGAGCTTCATAATCTCCTCCATCTTTGACCCGTGGCGCGGATGCGCATAGACAGCATGCATGGGACAACGCATCAAGCCGCGTCGAAAATGTACATCAAAGTGATGCCCGGAAACGAGCATGCAATTGAGACAGAGTCCAACGAAAACGGGCGACTACTCGTTGAAGAGTTTTGGCTGCGAAGGTGCCGCGGCAGCGGCGGGACGTCGGCGCGCAATTCCAACCACTCCTAGAACCTTCATTTCCGTGAGTGCACTGCGTGGAATGAAGACCCACAGGCTGTTGCCATGGAGGTCTGGGGGCGTGAGCCGGACTCCATTTTCGAGCAGATCGAGCAAGTCGTTCGAGACGATGCCTTCGAGATCGTCATCATCCCGAAATCGCAGGCGAACCCAAAGCCCATCCAATTTCGGCCGGCTCAAAAATGCCTTCCGCTCCAATTGAAAATCATCCGTAAAGTCACGGACAAAGTGGATGGATTTGACCTTCGCGAGGTCGAGTGTGTGGTATTCACCTTCGCGAGTCAGAATTTCAATCGTCGCCGCGCCGCCCAACCCCGCCGGGTTCAAAAATCCCTGCTCCCGGGAGCGATCCAATAGCAGTACCACAACCTTCTTGTGAGTTGTGCTCGTCGCGCGCTTCTTCACAGGAGCCGAGCCTCGTTGACAAGCCGGAAAGATGTTGCGAAAGGACCGGGCCTATGTTATTGTTGCCATCGCCTGTTGTCAACCTATTGTTTTTCAATAGGTTAGGAACGGAGCGGCTGCCGATTGACAGAGCATAGGCAGATTCTCAGATCGGCCTCCGTCGTCACAGCGGTAACCCTGGTTAGCCGAATTTGTGGCTATCTCAGGGACCAACGAATCACGCTTTTGCTGGGGACATCCGTTGCAGCTGATTCGTTCATTCTGGCGTTCCGTATCCCTAATCTTTTGAGGCGTTTGGTAGGAGAAGGCTCGCTATCCGCATCCTTCATCCCAGTCTTCGCTGGCTACCTCAAGACCCAAGACGAAAAGGCCATCTGGCAGTTTGCCAATCGCGTTTTTTGGACGCTGGCATTGCTCGCGGGGATACTCGCAATCTTGGGAATGATTTTTTCCGCACAGCTCATCCGCATCTTTACGATATTTGGCTATTCACACAGCCAGTGGGCCCTTGCCGTCTATCTGAATCGCATTATTTTTCCTTATATTTTTTTTGTCTCCCTGGCGGCGCTGGCTATCGGCATCCTCAACTCGTTTCATGTGTTCGCCTTGCCAGCGGCGATGCCAATTCTGTTCAATCTGTCGGTGATTCTGTTTTCCTTCGGCGCAGTGTACCAGCCCATCATGAAATGGGCGCCAGAAGCCTATCGAACTCCGGCGGTGGCCCTGGCCGCGGGAATCCTTGTGGGAGGCGCTCTGCAGTTCCTTGCGCAGGTTCCGGCTTTGGTGCGAAGGGGAATGCACTTCGATTTCGGCATCAGCTTCAAGGATCCCGGCGTACGTCAGGTCGGAAGGCTGATGGGGCCGGGGTTCTTCGGCATCGGGATTTACCAGATCAATTTTTTTGTGGACACGATTTTCGCCACGGCATCACGAATGCCTCGCGGTAGCGTGACGTCGCTCTATGTGGCCGAGCGCGTAATGGAATTGGTTTTGGGAAGTTACGCAATTGCCATGTCAACCGTCATATTGCCGATGATGTCGCACCAGGCTGCGGGGCAGAAGTACGACGAAATGAAAAAGACATTTACCTTTTCTTTGCGTCTGGTCTCGTTTATCACCATTCCGGCAGCAGTGGGGCTCGTGCTGTTGCGCACCCCCATTATTCAGGTGCTCTTCCAGCATGGAAAATTTGTCGCCGAGTCGACTTCGCTCGCGGCGCGCGCGCTTCTGTATTACGGCTTGGGACTGCCTGCTTTTGCCGGAGTGAAGATGGTGGTCCCGCTTTTTTACTCCGCGCAAGACACCAGAACACCAGTGCAAGTTGCAGGATTGGTTCTCCTGATCAATATAGTTTTGAACACTGTTTTTCTCTGGATCTTCTTCCGCGCTTTTTATAACGGAAGCCCTGCGCTGGCTACGTCCGCGGCCGCTTACGTCAATTTCTTCGTGCTGCTATGGATCTTCCGCAGACGCTTCGGCCGGCTCGGCTTCAAGAAAGTGATGGCATCTCTGGGCCGTGTGGTGGCCGCATCCACCGCCATGGGCTTTGCGTGCGCGGCCTTCTTGCGCTACGTCCATTTCAGCTCCTATCCCCATTTGTTGCCACGAATCGGCTTACTGACGGTCGTTATTCTGGGAGCTGTCGCATTGTATCTGGGCTTAGCTTGGCTGTTCCGCTGCGAGGAGCTTGGCGAACTGCAGAAAGTTTGGCGGCGTCCAGAAGGAGCGGCTGCATGACAAAACAGGCTATTGCGACTCAAGCGGCGCGGCTTCGCGCTCCCATCGAAGGTCTCATTCGCAGTTTCTTGAACTATCTGCGCATTGAGAAGGGCCTATCGAAGAATACGATCCTTGCCTACGGGCGCGATTTGAAGAAATTCGAATCCTTTGCCGAGAAGCATGGCCGCACTCTCAAGGACGTTCGCCGAGAAGACGTCGTCGATTTTCTTCGCACGTTGTATCACGCCGGCCTGGATAGCCGCTCCGTCGCCCGGCATCTGGTTTCGCTGCGGAATTTCTTTCGCTTCGCGGAGTTGGAGGGTCTAATCGAAGAAGATCCCGCGGCAAATGTCGAAGCGCCGCGATTTCGCATGCGCTTGCCCGAGCACTTGACCACCGAAGAAGTGAATTATTTACTCGCCCAGCCGGATCTGAAGACTGCTGGCGGCGTGCGCGACCGCGCTATGATCGAATTGCTTTATTCGACAGGCTTGCGTGTTTCCGAGCTTATGAATTTGCAGTCCAGTGACATTCATCTCGAAGGCGGCCGTTTGCGCTGCATCGGGAAGGGCAACAAAGAGCGGCTCGTGCCGATGGGCCGGTCGGCGGTGAAAGCTCTGGAAGAGTATTTGAAATATTCGCGGCTGGATCTCCTCGGCAACAAGAGTTCACCGTATGTCTTTTTGAACCGTTTTGGCGGGCCTATGGGCAGAATCGCATTCTGGAAAAAGCTCTCCGAATATGGCCGGCGCGCTGGCCTCAGAATCAAACTGAAGCCCCATACCTTGCGGCACAGTTTTGCGACGCATCTGCTCGAGCGTGGCGCGGATTTGCGTTCTGTGCAGTTGATGCTTGGCCATGCGGATATTTCGACGACGCAAATCTATACGCATGTAGTGAAGGATCGTCTCAAGGAAGTGTATAAGCAGCATCATCCTCGGGCTTGAGCGCGGGGCGCGCTCGGCCTTGGGCAGCGGCATGTTTTGTGCATAAGTAGGTATGTTCTGCGGGAGGCGAAATCTTCGATGCCTGATTATATGTATCTGTTGGAAAGTCGGCTGTCACCCGAACAGCGCGCGCTTCTCTTGCGCGTGCAGGAATTGGCGCGGGCGCAGGAGTCGAACATCTATTTGACGGGCGGCGCCGTCCGCGACTTGCTCTGCGGAATGCCATTGCGCGACCTGGATTTCACCGTCGAAGGAAACCCCGGGCGCATGGTGCGCGAGCTCGAAAAAGGCGGCGCGCGTATCGTGGTCGACGATGAGCGCTTGCGGCATTACGAATTAATTTTTGCGGGCGACGTTGATGGTTCGATTTCCGCTGCTCGCGATGAATTCTACGCGCGGCCCGGCGCGAAGCCGGAGATGCGCTGGTCTACAGTGATGGAAGACTTGCGCCGGCGCGATTTTTCCATCAACGCCGTAGCCATCTCCTTGAATCCCAATTCGCGTGGTTTGCTCCTCGATCCCACGAATGGTCTTGCGGATTTGGAACGCCGCGAGGTTCGTGCACTGTCCATTCACGCGTTCACAAATCAGCCGATTCGCCTGATGCGTGCATTGCGTTTCTGTGCGCGCATGGATTTCAAGATGGAGCAGCGGACGCAGGAATGGTTTGATTTGGCAATCGAGCGCGGCTTGCAGGAAACAATCGAGCAGCATGCCGTCGGTCAGGAAGTCATGGACGCGGCGCGCGAGGAGAATCCAGCCGCGGTGCTGAAGCAGTTTGAAGAGCACGATTTTCTCGCGGCAATTCATCCGAAATTGCAAAGGCGTCGTCCGGACTACGACGGACTCGTGCGGCTCGCCAGGGCCAAAGAAGAGTTTGCGGCGGTCGGTTTGAAAGTTCGGCCGGTGACGGGCACGCTCTATTACATGTTGCGCAAGCTCGAGCCGCGCATGGCATCCGTGATGAAAAATCTCGATATTCCCAACGCGGCCATCGCCAGCGTTCAGCATCTACCCGGCGAAGCGAGGAAGCTGTTGCAATTGTTGCGCGGTAGCAAGACGAAGGGCGCGCGCGAGGCGTATGAAGTGATCTCTCACACGCCCAACGAACTTCTCGTTTTTATGAACGCGGAATTCCGTAATCCGAGGGCGGCGAGCAAGATCCGAAACTACCTGCAAAAATGGCGTCCTCTGCGTCTCAATCTGCCGGTAACCGAACTAAGCAATCTCGGCGTGCCGCGCGGGCCGAAGTTCGACAAGGTGATCGAGCAGCTTTTCGACGCGCAGCTTCGTGGGAAAGGTCGAACGCCGGAGGATGTCACAAAGCTCCTGAAGCAATTCGCGGGAATCAAAGACGAGCCGAAGAAGTCCGCGAAAGACGAGAAAAAGAAGCGCGGCAAGGAAAAGGACTCCGACGCAGCGAAGCACAAGCATATTGTGAAGCAATCCGTGGAGAATGAGGGGGTACATGCAGTTGCTGCAGAGGGGTCGGCAAAAACCGGAGTCAGCGCCAAATCGGCCACGTTGCCGGCGCGCAAACATGCGCCTCGCACGGTCGCACGGAAACGCACCAAGCCATCGGCAAAGGCCAAGAGGCGCGTGCGGCGGTGAGCGGCAGCATTGCAACGTCGATCTCGCCAGTCATCGTTTTGCTCTTGCGATTTCGCCGAGTGTGTCATCCGTCGTAGCCAAATTGCATTCGTCGGTTTAAAATGAAGACCAGCATGGGTTCGGCAGAGTTCGTCCACTTACATCTCCACACGGACTATTCGCTTCTGGATGGTGCCTGCGAAATTGGAGAACTGACGGCTGAGGCCGCGCGCCAAAAAATGCCCGCCGTCGCCGTCACGGATCATGGCAATCTTTTTGCCGCTGCCAATTTTTTCCACGAGGCAGCCACGCATGGCGTGAAGCCGATCATCGGCTGCGAAGTCTATGTCGCGCCGGATAGCCACAAAAATAAAGGGGCCAACGCCGAGCGCTCCAACCATCTCGTCCTGCTCTGTGAAAACGACGAAGGTTATCGCAACCTGATTCGTTTGGTTTCCACGGGATTCCTCGAAGGCTTTTACTATAAGCCGCGCATCGATCACGAACTTTTGGCCAAACACAGCCGTGGCCTGATTGCGCTTTCCGCATGTCTGCGCGGAGAAGTCACCGAGCACATTTTAGAAGAGCGCCATGAACAGGCGCGAACTTCGGCCTATCGGCTCCAGGAGATTTTCGGCAAGCAGAATTTCTTTCTCGAAGTTCAAGACCAGGGTCTCGATGTCGACAAGCGCGTCAATCAGGGCGTCGTGCGCCTCGCGAAAGAAACAGGCATCCCGCTGGTAGCGACGAATGATTGCCATTACCTGACAAAATCGGATGCTCATGCGCAGGAAGTTTTGCTGTGCATTCAAACCGGCAAGACGATGAGCGACACAAGCCGCATGCGTTTCGCGACTGACCAGTTTTATTTCAAGACGGCGCAGGAAATGACGCAGGTGTTTCGCGAGTTGCCCGACGCGCTCTCGCGAACGCTGGCGATCGCCGAGCGCTGTCACGTCAAAATCGAACGCGTGCAGAATCCGTTTCCGGTGTTTCAAGTTCCAGAAGGTGCCACGACGGATTCCTACTTTGAGCGTGTGGTGCGCGAGGGATTCGCGGAACGTGCCCCGCAGCTTGAAAAACTCTCCAAAGAAAATCGCCTGCGTTATCCGCTCGCTGTGTATGAGCAGCGCCTCGCGAGCGAAATTGAAATGATCAAGAAGATGCAGTTCTCCGGTTACTTCTTGATTGTTTGGGATTTCATTCGCTACGCGCGTGCTCAAGGCGTCCCGGTCGGGCCTGGCCGCGGTTCGGCTGCCGGCAGCTTGGTCAGTTACGCGCTGCGCATCACAGACGTGGACCCTCTTCAGTACGATCTCCTCTTCGAGCGTTTCCTGAACCCCGAACGCATCTCCATGCCCGATATCGATATCGATTTTTGTATGCGCCGCCGCGGCGAAGTCATCGACTACGTGCGCCAGAAATATGGCCAGGAGAATGTCGCCCAGATCATCACGTTCGGGACGATGGCGGCGAAAGCCGCATTGAAAGATGTCGGCCGCGCTCTCGACATGCCCTATGGCGAAGTCGACCGTCTCGCGAAGCTCGTGCCTAATCAGCTCAACATCACGCTCGAAGACGCGTTATCTGGCTCTTCGCCGCTTGCCGCGCAGCGCGATAGCGACGAACGCGTCAAGGAATTGGTCGAAGTCGCGCTTCGCCTCGAAGGTCTGGCGCGCCATGCATCCACGCACGCGGCCGGCGTTGTGATTTCTCCGCGTCCACTCACGGAAATTGTTCCGCTTTATCGCTCCACACGCGATGAAATCACAACGCAGTACGACATGAACGCACTCGAGCGCATCGGCCTCCTGAAGATGGATTTCCTCGGCCTGACGACGCTCACTGTCCTCGAAGACACGGTCGCTCTCATTAAGCAAAATCGTGGATTGGATCTGAGGCTCTCCGAGTTGCCGCTCGACGATAGAGACACGTACGCGATTTTCGGCAAGGCCGACACGACCGGAATTTTTCAGTTTGAATCTCACGGCATGCGCGAAATTCTTCGTCGCTATCAGCCGGCGCGCCTCGAGGACTTGACCGCGCTCAACGCGCTCTACCGCCCCGGTCCAATTCAAGGCGGTATGATTGATGATTTCATCGCTCGTAAGCATGGCAAGAAAAAAGTCTCTTATGATTTGCCTGAGCTCGAGGAAATTCTTTCGGAAACCTATGGCGTCATCCTGTATCAGGAGCAGGTGATGCAGATCGCCAATCGTCTGGCTGGCTTTTCGCTCGGCGAAGCCGACATTTTGCGCCGTGCCATGGGCAAAAAGAAGCGCGAAGAAATGGCCGCGCAGCGAGAAAAGTTCCTTGCGGGATGCGCAGCTCGAAAAGTTCCTGCGAAAAAGGCTGAGAAGATTTTCGATCTCATGGCCGAGTTCGCCGGATACGGATTCAATAAGTCGCATTCCTGCGCCTATGCGCTCCTCGCCTATCAGACCGCCTATTTGAAGGCGCATTTCCCCGTGGAATTTATGGCCGCGATGCTGACTTCGGAAACGGGAAACACGGAGAAAGTGGTGAAGTACATTAACGAGTGCCGCGGCATGGGAATCCGTGTCCTTCCCCCCGACGTTCATCAGAGCAGCCTCTATTTCACGCCGATTGGCGAAGACATACGTTTCGGTTTGGCCGCTATCAAAAACGTCGGCGAAAACACGGCCAAAGCCATCTGCGATACGCGCGCTGAGCGTGGCAACTTCGCCGATATTTACGGGTTTTGTTCTGCGATTGAACCGCGCTTCCTGAATCGGCGCGTCTTGGAAAGTCTCGTGAAAGCGGGCGCGATGGATTGCTTCCATGCTCCGCGCGCGCGCCTGTGGGCTGCTATCGAAGGCGCGATGAGTCATGGACAAAAAATGGATCGCCAGCGCAGTGTCGGCCAGCACGGCCTGTTCTTGGGCGGCGCCGCGCCCGTTGCTGCGGAAGAGCCGCAAAACATTTTGCCGCCCGCTGATGATTGGACCGAAGAACAGATGCTTTCTGGCGAGCACTCGGTCCTTGGATTTTATGTTTCCGGCCATCCGCTGGATAAGTATGCGGGACAGTTGAAGGATTTTGGCGCGCTCGAACTCGGCGCACTGGAGGGCCGCCGGAACGGCGAAGAATTGACGATCGCTGGAATCGTCGTGCAGACGCGCTCCATGCGCTCGCGCCGAGGCGCTCGCTGGGCTATTTGCAGCTTGCAGGATCGCACAGGCAGTGTTGAAGTCCTTGTATTCCCCGAGGCTTTTCAGCGATACGAAAACCTGCTCAAAGGTGCGACGCCGATTTTGATTCGCGGGCGAGTGAATGTGGAAGAAGCCGGAACGCGGTTCGTTGCTTCAGATGTTCGCCTCATCGAAAAGATAGGGCAGTTGAATGGCAACGGGACTCCAGGATTGATGCGCGTTCGCGTGAATCTTCAAGCTGTAAACACAGGAATCCTGGATCAGTTGCAGCGGGTGCTCACTGAGTGTCCTGGCCGATGCCGCGTTGCATTCGACCTTTTGTCGGACGATGGCACAATGGCAACACTGGATTCCGAGAAGGGAATTGAGCCGACGGAAGAGGCATTGGCGCGCGTCCGTGAGATTTGCGGTGCGGATTCGGTTACTCTCCAAGCCACAAATGGCGCGATCAGCGCGGCCGTCGCTGCGGGGGCCCCATTTTGAAAGACAGACACCGCAAACGCGAAATTGACGAACTTGAGCGCGATGTAGAGCAGCTTGCTCCGCTGGCGCCCAAGGACGACAAGGCCGGTCAGGAGCTCGAGCGCCTCCGCCGCGAAGTCGCCGAGCTCAAGAGCGAATTCTATTCGCACATGAGCGCCTGGCAGCGGCTGCAAATCGCGCGCCATCCGCAGCGCCCGTATTTGCTCGATCTCGTGCCGCGCCTCTTCGAGAATTTCAGCGAGATCCATGGCGACCGCGGCTTCGCCGACGATCCTGCCATTGTCTGCGGCATGGCCGATTATCACGGACGCCCAGCGATGGTGATTGGCCATCAGAAGGGTCACGACACAAAGCAGCGCGTCGAGCGCAATTTCGGCCAGGCCAAGCCCGAAGGGTACCGCAAAGCTCTGCGCGCGATGCGACTGGCCGCCAAGTTCGGTCGTCCAATCCTGGCTTTCATCGACACGCCCGGTGCATATCCCGGCGTCGATGCGGAAGAGCGCGGACAGGCGGAGGCAATTGCGCTCAACCTGCGCGAAATGGTGCGTCTGCCCGTTCCCATCATCGTCACAATAACCGGCGAGGGCGGTTCCGGCGGCGCGCTTGCCGTTGCGATTGGTGATCGCATTCTGATGTTGGAGAACTCCGTGTATTCCGTAATTTCGCCGGAGGGCTGCGCTTCCATCACCTGGCGAGACGCCTCCAAAGCTGAAGTTGCTGCAGAGGCCTTGAAGATTACTGCCACCGATTTGCTGGCCTTAAAATTGATTGATGAAATCGTGCCGGAACCCGAAGGCGGCGCTCACCTCGATCACGACGCCGCAGCAAAACTGCTCGATGTGGCCCTGACGCGCGCTTTGGATGACGTTTCCAAGCTCCCCCCAAACGATCTGCTCGAAGCCCGCTACGTGAGATTCCGCCAGATGGGACTCTTTTTCTAATTGCTTCCGCCGATCCTGTCTTGAAACTTTCTCACGGTTCGATTCGTACCTGTATTTAGTTGGGCTTGAACCAAGCCCGGGAGGTGAGCCGTGTTCTGTGATCAATGTGGCAGGGAAGCCGCGCCGGATGCCCGTTTTTGCAGCAACTGTGGAAGGCTAATGGCCACGCAGCCGTCGAATCAGCCTTCTCCATCGGCGGCCGCTCCGCCGCACTATGGTTATGTCGTGCCGCCGCCGGAACGGCGCGTCGACGCCCACATTCGAACGCTTGGAATCCTTTGGGCCATTTCCGCGGTTCTGCGCTTGTTGGAGGTCGGGTGGATCTGGTTTGCCGGAAGAATGATCGTGCCCTCGGTTCTTGGCTCCGTGCTTCCGTCATTCACGCCCGGTTCTCCGCTCGACCGCGTGGTCATGGGCGGGATCGCGTTTGCGTCTGCGCTGTTTGTTCTGCAAGCAGCTTTGGCAATCGTCACCGCATGGGGCCTTTTGGAGCGCCAGAGTTGGGGACGAGTCGTCGGAATCATTGCAGGCATACTGGCGCTCTTGCGCTTTCCCCTCGGAACGGCGCTGGGAATTTACACGCTCTGGGTCTTGCTTCCGGCGTCTTCGGAGATCGAATACCGCAACATGGCCCGCGCCTGAAAAACTCCTGTTGCGCGCAAAGCTGGCGTTTGCGAGTTGGACACTCTCTCGCAGGCGCCAGTTGCCCGCGTTTATCGCCTGACATAGTGTGAAGTGATGGAGGCGACTCACATGGAAGGCGAGGCGGGGGCGATGGCGTCAGCAGAAGTGTTTCGGCCGTACGAGCGTTTGGTTGAAATCACGGTTCTTGGGAAGACTTTTCTCGTTCCCGAAAAAAACTCTCTGCTGCGCTGCTTTCAATTCATCAGTCCCGAAACAATTCCTTATGGCCGCTTCTGCTGGAATCAGGAATGCCAGTATTGCCGCGTCATGTGCCAGCTTCCTGATGAAGATGCTCCGCGTCCCATTCTGAGCTGCAAGTTCATGGTCTCCCCGGGGATGAATATCACTGAGCTCGCTCCGGAATTGCGTGCTTGCCTGAAAAACAAGCTGGGCGCCTGACGCCGGCGCTTGCATTGCGCCTGTTTCGCGTGCCATCCTTGCCGCGATGAATTTGAATGCGCAGGTTTGCTGCGATGGTTGTGGTGCGCTCGCAACGGACGAGCATCTGTGTCTGCGCGTCGCGCGCCTCGAACTTGCTACGCGCTTCCGGCCAATTCATATTGACGCGCTGATTCTCATTCCCTCGCCGTTTCCGCGCTTCGGCGATTATTTCTATAAGCCGGCGGAATCCCCAGCAGATCGGGGTGCTGAATCGCAAACTTTCTTCCGCGGAGTGCTTTCAGCTGCGGGAGTTGATACGTTGCAGGGCCGCGACGAAAGGGTTTTGCTCGAAGAATTTCAGCGGACCGGATGCTTCCTCGCTTCGTGGTCCGAATGTCCTCCGGACAACGCGCAGATTTCCTTTGACGATACGCTTGGCAATTTGGCCCCTTCTGTTGTCCGTCGAATCAAGTTTTCCTATCGCCCGAAGCGCATCATTCCAATCTCGCACCATCTCGCGCCGTATTTGTCAGCCTTTCGCGAAGCCGGTCTCACTGACATCGTCATGCTGAAAGACGGCAAACCGATAGCGATGCCGGATTTAGGCAATCCTGCCAAGATGGATGGCTTCCGGGCAGAATTGGCCGCCGTCCTCGGCAAAACAGCGCCCCGTGCCGGCTCCGCAAGTCAGACTTAGGTCTGTGACGCGCGCGTGACGTACGACACGAGTCTCTGTGTCCTGCGTCACCGACTGTGATAAACTGCCCCGTTATAAAAGTCATAGTAAGTTTATGGGGGCCCTTATATTATGAACGCCCGGACGAAATTCTCAATCGGCGCCGTCATCATCGTGGGTACGTTGGTGTGGCTCGGGTGGGTCGGCGCATCGCAAAGCAAGACCTATTATCATACGATTAACGAACTGCAATCTCTTCAAGGAGCCGCACTGCACCAGCGCATGCGTGTCAGCGGCAATGTCGAAGACGGCTCCATCAAGCGCCTGCCCGGTCGCATCGATTTCGTGCTTACCGAGGAGGGCAAGACGCTTCCGGTAAGCTACGTCGGCGACGCTCCTCTGCCGGATACATTCAAAGGCGGCGCCCAGGCGCTCGCCGAAGGCAAGCTCATGCCAGACGGCCGCTTTGTCGCCGAGCAAATCCAGGCCAAGTGCGCCTCGAAATATCAAGCGACGCCTGGCGGTGAGCCTGCGGAACCTTCGCCAGCGAAATCAACCACTCAAGTTCAGCCAGCAAGCGTGGCAGGCCCGCGCAGTTAACGGGAGCGCAGCGATCCAGTGGATATCATCGGTTCCTTTGCGTTAGTCCTTGCTCTTCTCGCGACGG
>JASHRL010000145.1 GCA_030037355.1 Candidatus Acidiferrales bacterium
GCATCAGAACGGCGCCGTGAATACGTTCCCGGGCCTTGTACACACCGCCCGTCACATCACGAAAGTGGGCTGTACTAGAAATCGCCAAGCTAACCGCAAGGAGGCAGGCGCTCAAGGTATGGCTCATGATTGGGGTGAAGTCGTAACAAGGTAGCCGTAGGAGAACCTGCGGCTGGATCACCTCCTTTCTAAAGAAACCGGCAGCCCGCCTGTTTTTGTACAGCAGGCTTCCGCTGCCCAGCAGCGGCGTTTCTCACGGATTCGTCGCTGTTATGCTCGGTCTCAATAGGCCAACGGGTTCTGGGATGTTTCTTCTGATTTGCAAAGAGTAGTGCCTTCTTCTCGCCACTCGTTTACTCTGAGCTTGCCCGCCGTGGCGGGCGTAGCGAAGGGCCACTGCCCTTTACGCTGTCATTCCGAACCGGCGCACTTTGCCGGGTGAGGCTTGCCTGCCGAGGCGGGAATCTGCTTTGGCTTCCGTTTTCTGGTCACTCATTACTGGCCACTAGTCTTTAAGAGTTCTGGAATCTTTCGTCCGACTTGCCCTGAGCGAGTTTTCCCGCGAAGGGTGTCAAAGAGATTACAGCCAAATCAAAAGCCCGCTGATTTCTCAGCGGGCTTCTTGCTCTGCATTCTCATTCCGAGTAATGGCTGTGGCGGCGCTTAGCGGGATTCCTTGTCTTCAAGCCTGAGTGGTGCGGCATGCAGTGGCCCGCTCAACGAGCACCCGCCATCTTGCGGAGCATTCTTGCCAAATCGAGCCTAGAGATAGGTTTCCACCTGCGTTGAACCAACTCGAAAGGCACGGCTGCGGGAGCCTTAGCCGCTTGAGCGTTGCTCACGAAGGTTGTGTCCGAAATCAGGTAGAGCATCCCCGGGGTGGTAAACGTCGGATCGTAGGTCAGAACGGCGAGCCCCGAAGCTCCCCAGCGTATCAGCTGGGTGGGGGTGCCATGAAGGTCGTTAAGCGTGATCGAGGAGACCGGGGTGTAGGCCTTTTCGTCGAACGATTGAATTGTGAAATTGCCGGTATTGGCCTGCTGCTGTGTCTGTCCCAGGATGAAGACACGATCCAAGGATGAGTCCGGAGCGACCAAGCCCGACGCGCCATAGGTGCCAACAACTGCTTGAGTGCTAGGGTCCGCAACATTGCCGTCATCGCTATAAATTAATCCAGTTCCAAAATCTTCATGAATTTCGCCATTGTTGAATGAGGCGGCTCCCGCAGAAACGAAGGTCGCACCCGTTGGGCTGATTTGAAACTCGTCCAAGGCCCCAACGGCGAGCGCACCTGTTAGGATCTGGTCGGATGAGCTCCACGCAAGAGTGTCGACGGGTTCGCCGCTACCAAATCCTGGCACGAAAGTAGGCCTTTGCACATTGTCGTCATAGATCACAACCCCCCCGATTTCATCTGGAAGGCTGCCGAGGTCAAAGAGGGTCACCGCAGTGGTATCCGGGTCCATTGGCGCAGCGCGTATGTCCCCCGCAGTGTAGACGGCGGAGGATTGGGGATTACTCAACGTCCAAGTAAGCGGAGAGCTTAATCCGGGAAGCTGGAGTTGTGTCATGACGGTAGCGGTAAGGAAGCCAGCATACAAATACTGTCCATTGGCACTGACGCTCAGCAAGTACGGATCGGCGGTAACCGTCTGCGACTGGGTAACAGAACCGTTTGCACCATTGATGGCAACGATTGAGTTCGGGTAAGCCCCGTCGTAATTGGCCACGCCGACATAAATCAAACCGCTCTGGGAATCCCACGCCATGGCAAGTCCAGCGAGATTTAAAGCAGTCACTTGGGGACCGCCGGTCGGGGTGGATGAAACAGTAAACGTGAGCGTATCGGTCGAGAAAAGGTCGGTGCCCTCATCAAAAACGCGAATGGCTAGTGATCCCGGCGTGGCCGTAAGGCTCGATGGAATTGTGACGTTTAGCTGCGTCGGACTCACATAGGACGTAGGCAAGAAGTTGGACGGATAGCCACAGTTCCAGCAGGCTGTGCTGTCCGGAGAGAAATTCGCTCCGTTGATCGTAACGCTTACACCCCCGCTAGCTGCCGGTGCCTGCTGAGGCACCATTGACGCCATCCAAGAGTAGGAGGGTGCCCCGATGCCAGAGGAGTAGTCGGGAGCAGCATTCGGATTGACGGCGGGACCATCAATCAAGAACACGCCACCATTCCCGAGATAGGGAGCTGTAATCGTGGCGAGCGCGAGGCCTGCGTTGCCCCAGCGAACGAGATAAGTCGGCTGCCCAGTGATAGAGGGCGGAAGTTGACCCTCGGTCTGGCCAAAGTCAACCCGGTTGATCAGAGCAGCGGTATTCAAGTCCCAGACCCATAGCTCAAAAAAACTGGGATCGGAGGCGTACGCAACCACGCAGTAATAGCGACTCGTCGCGGAGTCTGCCGTACACGCATCTGCGCCAAGCGGAAAAAGCGGAGAATTATAAGTGCCAACCAGGCTTCCGTTCGTAGGATTGAATATCCCCAGGAGGGAGTAAAGCAGATTGTTCGCCGCGACGTATTGGGAAATATACGGGGGACCGACTTGACCTCCGTTATAGCTCACCAGGGAGACTCCTGTGGAGGTCACGTTCATCGTAGCCACTCCACCCTGATCGATAGTGGTGTATTGATTTCCGTAGATCACGGAATTGTTTGCGCCCCACTGAAACCAATCAATCATCGGTCCGCCGCTCCTATAGCCTTCGACGGAATTGGGGCGTGGAGCGGCATCATCGTACACATAGACGCCGTCGCCCGGCGGCGAAAGAGTCCAGTTCCCGGCAATGACAGCAACAGTGTGTGGACTGTTCGGCGCGGCTTGAAGCGACACTGCTTGTTGAGGGTTGCCCGACGGGTCGGGTGGGAGCGAAAACGAAATGTCCTTCGTCAGGCTGGGGAGGAGAAAGCGCTGTACTGCATCGCTGCCATCCAGGCCAGCCCACAGATACGAAGAATCAGACGAGATCGAGAGGAGGTCGGGATTATTCCCGGCTGGGACTGGCGTGCCAATCGTCCCAGACCCCGGATTGACGGGCACAATTGTATTAGGTACACCGGGATCGGTGGAGGCGACAGAGACAAAGAGCAGGCCGTGCGTAGCATCCCAGACAACGTCTTGCGGCGCAGCTATTCCTGCCACGGATATCACGCGCGCAGTGGGAGTCGGGCCAGCAGAAACTGTAAAGGTCTGAGAAGCCGAAACGCCGCCACCGGGAACCGGGTTTGCGACAGTCACGTTGGCAGTTCCGACTGCAGAGAGGTCACTCGTTGGAACTGTGGCTGTTAATTGGGTAGCGCTTTGCCACGATGTTGAGAGCGCTGTTCCGTTCCATTGTATCGTGGCCCCGCTCTCAAAATTCGAACCGAACGCACTCAGGCTCACGGAGGAAGCTCCCACCGCTGCGCCGGAGGGGGCAATTGAGGAAAGTGTAGGAATTTCTTGAGGCGGCTGCCCAGCCCTGTTTGCGCTTGATCCACCACCGCAGCCCGTCGATAACAGGACCAAAAGAACGCCTAACCCGCGCGCGCAGCTTCGCAAATCGTCCATCTCCAATCGCCGTTCAACCTATCATCTAGCTGCAAAGTATATACCCAAACTCGCTATCCCGCGCAAAGCCGCTCAGCGGGCGCGCGGGGTTTCCGCGTTGAACCGACACCCGTTTGCAGGCGAGTGGACGATTAACGGGATTACTAGATAACTCCCATTTTACTGTTCTGATGAAGGTGTATCACTTTTCCTCGCTCTGTAACCTTCCCTCCCCGATTTTCCTTGACTTTTAGTTAACTCTATGATACACAGTACCTAGCAGCTTGGAAAACCCAAGCTGCAAACGATAGCGCTGGGAATATGCAAGGCCACGGCGACGTGGCCTTTTTCTTTTCATGCAGCCCATAGCCGAATTTTGGCGAAGGAGTTTCGCTTTTTGTTCGTTTTTGCGATTTCTAATCGCTAGGGATATGAATTATTAGAACTCGATGCAAATGATAGAAAACAAACAACGGGAGGTCGTTCTAATCGCTGATTCTTTTGATTTTTTGAAAAATTTTACGATTTCGGACACTCGCCCTTCGCAGCCCAACTCGCGCCGCAAGACGCCTCGACTGCCGCCGGCATTCGCGCTAGACTCTCGCGCAATCGGTTCCCATCCGGCCAGCAATGGCAATTCACAGGTTCGCCGCCCTTATGGGCAGAAGGGATCGCTCATGCTGCGCAGCATCGTTGCGGTTCTCGGGGGCCTCATCATCATGACGGCCGCGTCGTTCGCCATCGAATTCGTCGTGGACACGATTCTTCTGCGCGCGTTTCCCGCGTCGTTTGCGAACGAAGCCGCACTCGAGCACAGCACCGGCGTGATGATTTTCACGATGGCGTACACGCTGGTGTGCATGGCGCTCGGAGGGTATCTCGCGGCGACGTTCGCGCGGCGCGCGTTTGTGGCGCACGCGGTCGCGCTGGCCGTCGTGCAGGAAATTCTCACGATCATCGCGATCGTTTACAAAATCGCGCCGGCGCCCGCGTGGGCCTGGGCGCTGACGCTGATTCTCGTGCCGATTTGCATCATCTTCGGCGGCTATTGGCGCGCGTCGAAGCAAATGCAGCCGAGAGCGCTCGCGCGCATCTGAACGCCGCGCGCAAAATTCTTCGCTCATTTCCAATGATTATTGCGAGTCGTTATTTCGAATTCGAAGAAACAAAAATCGCTTTCGGCAGCATCATGCTGACGACTTTGTTGCCGTCGACGAGTTCGCTGATGTGCAAGTCGGCGGCGACGCTCGCGAGCATGTAAGCGTCGTCGCGCGAAAGATTTTTTTCGTGCACGAGAAAATCGATCATCTCGCGCACGGCCATTTCCGTGGCTTTGTTCAGGTCCTCCTCAATTCCCATGGTGATGTAATAATCGGGAGTTTCCGCGCGCGGCCAGAGCAGGTGCATATCCTTGCGGTCGATCAACTGAAACGTGCCGATCAGTGAAGTTTCCATGGCGGTGATGTCGACTTCGCCGTCGCCCTGTCCTGCGTGACCGTCGCCGGCCCAGAAGAGCGCGCCGGGAGCGTTGACCGGAATATAGAGCGTGGTGCCGGCGACGAGCCATTTGTTGTCGAGATTTCCAGCGTGCATCCACGGCGGAGCGCTGCTGATATGACCGGCGGAGGGCGGAGGCGCGTCGCCGAGGCTGCCGAAAAATGGATGAAGGGGAATTTCGATTCCGTCGGCGAAGTGCGCGAGCATGCGCTGCGCGTCGAGCGGAATGATTTTCATTTTGCCGTAAGGAAAATCGTCGGGAAGAAATCCGCGGCCAGGACCGAAGGCGTTGTAGGCATACGGAATGGCGAGGCGAATCGCCTGGATGCGGACTTCGAGGACGTCGCCGGGCGCGGCTCCTTCGACATAAACGGGACCGGTGAGAATGTGGCCGCCGGGGCCGCGATCTTTCACTTGATCGAAAATGTCGCGCAAGGATTGTTCGACTTGATCGGGAGGAACGCCGGCTTCTTCGAGGCGCTTGGGACTCGACGTGATGAGCGTTTGAATTTCGACGGTATCGCCGGAATGGACGCGCAGAACGGGAGGAACATCGGCGGCGTAGTAGCCCCAAGTCACGGTTTTGGGCGTGGGCTTGAGCTGATAGGTCGCGGGAACGGAACTGGCGCCAGATTGGGCGTGCGCAACGGAAAAAGCGCTGAAGATGGCGATGAGGAGCCAATACCATTTATGAGTTTTATTCATGTCCCATTTCCTCGCATGGAAATTTGGCGAATCAGTTTTTGAAATCGTCGCGGAGTCTATCACAGGGTCGGAGCGAAACAGGCGCGGCTTCGTTTCAATCTGAAACAGACGAAAGACAAAGGTGCCGCGATGAAAACGCAAAAAACGAAGCTCTGCGCATGGAATTCGGCAGAGTGAAGTTGAGATTGGACTTTTCGCGCATCGAGGATGCGAGTTTGGCAATTTTCCTGCAGTGCTATCCGAAACCTAGGAGTGGATTGCAGGAGGGGGGAGTGAAAGTTCTCGTTGCCGAAGATGAAACGATTTCGCGGCGGCTCCTGGAGAAGTGCCTTCGCGCATGGGGATATGAAGTCCTGGCGGTGACGAACGGCACGGAAGCCTGGGAGTCACTTCGGAGCATCGATTCGCCGCGTCTGGCGATACTGGATTGGGTGATGCCGGAGATGGAAGGAGTGGATGTTTGCCGGCGCGTGCGGAGCCAATCGGACAAACCATACACATACTTAATTTTGCTGACGGCGCGCAGCGAAAAGCAGAATCTGCTGGAGGGGATGAAAGCGGGCGCGGACGATTATCTGGGAAAACCATTCGACGCGGACGAACTGCTTGCGCGGCTGCAAGTAGGCGAGCGAATTTTGAAGATGCAGGACGAACTTATCGCCGCGCGGGATCTGCAGCACTATCAGGCGACGCACGACACGCTGACGGGGGTCGCCACGCGGCGCGCGGCGATGGATTTTCTGACGCGAGAACTTGCACGCGCGGCGAGAGAAAACAAACCGGTGGGCGTGGTGGTGGCGGATCTCGATCACTTCAAGCATATCAACGACACGTACGGGCACATGGCGGGAGACATCGTGCTGCAGGAAGCCGCGAAACGGATGGCGGAATCGACGCGAGTTTACGATTGCGTGGGGCGGTTTGGCGGCGAAGAATTTCTGATTATCTTTCCTGCGTCCAATGAGGAACTGGCGTTGCGGCAGGCAGAAAGAATTCGCAAGGCGATCGAGGCGACTCCGGTGGAAACGCGCGAGGGAGGGATCCGCGTCACGGCGAGCTTCGGCGTTGCGGCGAGCAATGGCGCGGGGCGAGACGAAATGGCAGAATTGCTGCGCGCGGCGGATCAGGCGCTCTATCGCGCCAAGCGCAAGGGACGGAACCGCGTCGAGAAGGCGAGCGAAACAGCCGCGCAACAGACGGAAGCATCTCCGCGGGTCGTTTAGAGGACGCGCGCAGGCGCATGAGGAAATTCCGTGGCGGAAACTTTCGTGCGGGGGTCGCGCATCGAGGCGACGGCCGAAAAAGTTTTTGAATGGCACGCCAAGCCGGGGCTCTCGAACGGCTGACACCGCCGTGGAGACATACCGGAGCGGTTGAGTCTGCACCTGACATTCGGGACGGCTCACGAGGCACGAAGGTCGCTTTGCCCCAGCGTGGCCTGGGTGCTGAGCCCGATCCCCTGCCGGTTCACATCGTGGCTGGCGGTTCATGGCCTGTCACATAGCGGACGCAACCGGCTCGCAGCACCCTGAAGTGCTCGCGCGTACGGGATATTGCAATTTTTCGTGAGCCAGACCTTTTTCGCTGCACTAAGAGGCGGCAACCGTCAACTCGGGCACCTTGGTAAATTCGACCTGCAAACTGATCGGAGAAACGCTGATTTTGCACGCGCCGAATCGGCTTTGGCCGGCCATGCACCTGAAGTCATCCGAAGTGTAGGCACGCTTCAGGAGAACATGCTTGAAGGTCCATTTTGTCATCCATGCGTCAAACCAATTCCGACCGCTGTCTGCGACATAGGAATTCACTTCATCTGGGGAAGCATCTTTACGAAGATCGGCAATCCATGCTTCTCCGGAAGGCCGCAGAACGCGGCACATTTCGTCCAGGACCTGCACCGGCTCGGAGAAATTCTTGAAAGCCGCGGAGCAATAAATAAAATCAAAAGAATTGCCGGGGAAAGGCATTTCCGAGGCATTGCCCTGTCGAAATGCGATATCTACTTTTGCGTTCTGTGCGTTTTCGGCAGCGATCTGGACGAATGTGTGGCTGACATCGAGCCCGGTGATCTGGAAGTTTCCAAGTTTTGCAAGCTCGATGGAAAAAAATCCCGGTCCAGGGGCTACCTCGAGCACGGCTGCGCCGCTGCGCAGGCGAGCGGCGACAGATGCAGCCTGGCGACGGAATTCGTGGATGTCTTTTTGCCGCGTGCGAGCGTACCAGCGCGCGACACCTCCTTCCATTCCCATCCCTTTGAAACCTTTTTCGCTCATGGTGTGCGTGGCTTGCTCCTTTACAACAGATTCGCTAATATTCAAATCGCACGGAATCTTACAGATGCAGGTATATATCTTAAAAATGCAGGTATAAGATGTCAAGAGAAAAAACGAGCCAAAAGCGGACAGAGATTTTGAGCCGGCTATGGGATCTCGGCAGAAAGCTGAGCACCCTCACCGTTTTCCTGCACCAAGCGATTGCGCAGAGCTTCGGGCTCAATGCCACGGACACAAAATGCATCGACGTCATCCTTTCCCATTCGGCTGGTTCGGTTACGGCGGGCCAGCTTTCGGACGTGACCGGCCTGACCACCGGCGCCATCACGCACATTCTCGACCGGCTGGAGAAGCGCGGATTCATCGAACGGGTGCGCGACACGCGCGACCGCCGGAAGGTATTTGTCCGCGTGAAGATGGAGAAGCTTGCGCCGTTTTTCCCCAAATATGAAGCCATCGGAAAAGCGCACATGGCACTGGCGGAGGAGTACGGAACGAAGGAATTGCAATTGATCTCGGAGTACATGCAGAAGTCATACGAGGTGTCGGAGCGTGAACTGGCCAAGATGGTCTCCGCCAGCCGGTCCACTCGGCGGGACTGATTCAATTGCGTATTGTGGCGACGACGCGACCACCATACGGCAGCGAATGGAAAACGTACGCGGCTTGCTGTTTTTCGCAATCAGGATTCATCGAAAACGTTCCGGCGAAGCGGAGTTGGTGTACACTGAGGGTTCTTCTTACTATTCATCCACCGCATGGCTGTGATGCGGCGAGTCGAGGAGGGCCCCAAACGTGAGTCCAACAAAACCTGCTTCCGTGACAACCAGCAATGATACGAACGCGGCGCGGCGCGACACGCTGAGCATTACCGACAACCGCACCGGCAAGCAGTATGAAGTCCCCATCCAGCACGACACGATTCGCGCGCTCGATTTACGGCAGATCAAAGTAAACGACGACGATTTCGGAATGATGAGCTATGACCCGGCGTTCACGAATACAGCCTCATGCATCAGCCGCATCACATTTATCGACGGCGACAAAGGGATTTTGCGCTACCGCGGATACCCCATCGAGGAGCTGGCGGAAAAGAGCACGTATCTTGAGACCGCTTATTTGATTCTCCACGGCGAGCTGCCGACGCGCGCGCAACTGGATGACTGGACCTATCACATCACGCACCACACATTCATTCATGAAAGCATCAAGAAATTCCTTGACGGCTTCCACTACGACGCGCATCCGATGGGGATGATTATTTCCGCGGTGGCGGCGCTTTCGACGTTTTATCCTGATGCAAAAGACATCTTCGACGAAAGCTCGCGGCAGAAACAGACCTGGCGGCTGATCGGCAAGATGCCGACGATGGCGGCCTTCGCCTACCGGCACACCCTGGGAATGCCCTACGCGTATCCGGACAACGAGCTGAGCTATCCCGGGAATTTCTTGAACATGCTTTTCCGGACGACGGAGTTGAAGTACCGGCCGAATCCGACGCTGGAGCGCGCGTTGGACGTTCTTTTCATTTTGCATGCGGACCACGAACAGAATTGCTCAACGAGCGCGATGCGCGGCGTGGGCAGCTCACAAGTGGACCCCTATTCGGCCATCGCGGCGGCGACGGCAGCGCTCTATGGCCCGCTGCACGGCGGAGCGAACGAAGCGGTGTTGCGCATGCTGCTGGAAATCGGATCGGTGAACCGCGTGCCGGAGTACGTGAAGCACGTGAAGGCAGGCGAGAAGAAACTGATGGGTTTCGGGCATCGGGTCTACAAGAATTACGACCCGCGCGCAAAGATTGTGAAGCGCATCGCGTACGAAGTCTTCGACGTGATGGGGCGAAACCCGCTGATCGATATCGCTCTGGAATGCGAGAGGATCGCGCTCGAAGACGATTACTTCGTGAAGCGCAAACTTTACCCGAACGTGGATTTCTATACCGGGCTGATCTACCAGTCGATGGGATTTCCGATGACGATGTTCCCGGTGCTGTTCGCCATTCCCCGAACTTCGGGCTGGATCGCGCAGTGGCAGGAGATGCTTCTCGATCCGGAACAGAAAATCGCGCGGCCCCGGCAGATTTATCTAGGGTACGAGACGCGCAGTTACATTCCGATGGATCACCGCAGCTGACGTTCCGGATGGGAAAATTTCCGAAACGGAACGCACCCTGCGTGTGAGTCGGGTGTCTAGTGCGTTTGGGCGAGCAGCCCGGCGCGCTTGTTCTCGTAAAGAGCTTTGTCGGCGCGCTCCATCAGACGCTGCGCGGTTTCGCTCTTCTCGTAAGCGGCCCAACCCGCGGCGCTGGCCACTTCGATTTCGCTTCCCTGCAAATCGATTTTCAAAGTACCCAGCCGCCCGACGAGATTGGACACGGATTGGAGCTCGCACTCCGGCAAAATCACCAAAAATTCATCGCCACCCATGCGCACGGCAAGATCGGATGCGCGAATCAGTTTGTTCAAGCGATCGGAGAAAGCGCGCAGGACGTTGTCACCGGCGGCGTGACCGTATTTGTCATTAATGGCTTTGAAGGAATTCAAATCGAGCATGAGAACGCTCAGAGGATGGCCATAGCGCTGCGAGCGCGCGACTTCAGCTTCGAGGCGTTCGTGGCCGAGGCGGCGATTCGAGAGGCCGGTAAGCGGGTCGCGCGTGGCCAGGCGATGAAATTCCTCGGCGCGAATTTTCAGGCTCGAAAGCATCTCCAGATGCTGGGCCGTCTGGCGGCGAAGGCGCTTGATGAGCCATTGCTGGTAAATCGTGTAAAGGTTGAAAAGCAGAACCAATCCCACAAGCGCATGAACCGCGACGTTGAGATTGAGCTGGAAGGTCTGGTTGGTCTCGCGAAGGATGCTGGGGAGAGCCACCATGACCACGAGGAAGGTCAGCAGCAGCATGACCATGACGGCGGCCCACCACATCCACCAGTCGCGGCGCTCGAGCCGCTTCAGGTCTCTTTGCGCGGCTTCCATCTCCCGAAGCTGTAAATCCGAAAACGGCGCGACAACGGCAGGATCAATCTCCGGCACGGAAACGCTCTGGAGGAAATCTGTGGGGGCTCGC
>JASHRL010000146.1 GCA_030037355.1 Candidatus Acidiferrales bacterium
TTGTGTCCGGCGCTTCGCGGCGCATGCGAGCGAATGCCTCGAGCAATAGATCAGGGCTCTTCTTCGCAACCACACGGCCCAGAAACAGGACAATCGTCGTTTGCCGCTCGATTTTCCATTTCTGGCGAAAGCTTCCGCGTTCCGGCAGTTGCGCGGGCACGTCAATGCCGTTTCGCCGGACGACGACGCGCGCAGGAACGATTCCGCCAGCGGCGAGTTCCTGCTTTTCCTGCTCCGCTGTCGCGATGATGCGGTATGCGCCGCGCAGAAGCCGCTTTCCAAAGACCGCGTGGTAGAGCTTTTTCAAGCGTAAGTTGCGGACGATCGGCTTGAACATGCCCATCGGTTCGACGACATACGGAACACGGAGCCGCCGGCAATCACGCGCGATCGCCGGACCCAGAAAATCGTAGAGGCCGTAGATATGGACGCAATCGAAATTCGGAACCAGCTGCGCCGAGCATCTTATAAGGCTCGGATTGAACGTGACCGCGCGATAGTGCCCGAATGTGCGAAGAAAAATCGCCTCCACACCGCGTTCCCGCATCTGCCAGCCCCAGCGGCCTTTCTCGGCGCGCAGATTGGGAACCATCGCAGGCTCAAAGCCATAATCCGCTGTCAGCACCGTGACAGCGTGCCCACGCGCCGCCAGCCCGAGCGCGATCGCGCGCACTTTAACCACAGGCCCGCCCTTTTCCTGAAAGGGATAATACGATTGCACGATTTTCAAGATGCGCATGCGCTTTGCGCTTGAACCAGGCGGCGTAAGAGCACGTGGGGAATTCAGCGATTCCCTCCGAGGAGTGATCTTTTTGATTCTATCAAAATGTCATGCACGCTCGTGCGCGCGCAGCAGGCTGTCGCATTCACGCTGAAACTGGTTGAAACTGAACCGCGTGTGAACGATCTCCCCCGCGCGTTCCCCCATTTTTCGTCTCAGCTCATCATTCGAAAGAAGTGCACGCACAGCCTCTGTTAGAGACTCGGGCTTCTTTGGATCTGCCAGGATTCCCGTTTCTCCGTCTTTGATGATATCCGGAATGCCGCCGAAAGGCGCGCCGATGACTGGTTTTCGGAATGCCATGGCCTCCAGAAAAACCAGCCCGAAGCCTTCGCCAGTGCTCGGCAAAGCAAAAATCTCAGCGTGAGCGTAACAAGCGGCCAGCTCTTTTCGCGAAAGATGGGTCAGAAAGTGAATTTTCCGCACCGCACAGGATTGCTGCGCGAGCGCCCGCAATCGCGCGAGATCATCTCCTTGTCCGACGAGCACGAGATGCGCATCAGGAAATTCGTTCGATAGTTCTCCGAACGTCTGGATGAGAAGGTCCGCGCCCTTGTAGCGCTCATTTGCGGCCCACCGGCCGACGGATAGAACAACTCTTCCACTGGGAAATTCATGCGGGAGCGGAAGCTGCTCCGGCGACTGTGCCAATTCCATCATTTCTGGGTCCAAAGGCCATGGCACTCGCCGAATCTTCTCCGCAGGAATTCCCTGGGCTACGCTCAATCTTCTCCCTGTATCGCTGCTTGGCGTCACAACAACGTCCGCGCGCCGCAATGCCAGCCTGCGAATTCGCGGGAGCGGCTCCCACACCTCAATCCCGTGCGCCCCGACAATCACTCGCGCATCGCGCGCGAAAAATCGCATCGCTGCGGCGATGGGAGCAAGATTCGGATGCGCCGCGAAAATAATCTTTGGACGTGCGCGCGCAGCTTGAAGCGAGGCAAGGACAAATTGCGGTTTCTTGCGGCCGAATCCACGAAACCGGAATCGCTTTTCGCCTGCGCCGGCTTCGTGTTCGCCCTTGGCGTCGTTAAGACTGAAGAACCGATACGGCCATCCGTTGGAATCGGCGATCGCAGCGAACGCTGCAGCCGTTTGCCGTCCGGCCATCTCAATTCCGCCGACGGAGAGAAGCGCGGGGAATAGCGCGATGATCATGGCTGCGCGAGCGGCTTTCGGAAAACGAACACGCCATGCGTGGCCCATTCGGCCGGACACAACCGACCGGCCATCGGTTCTACCCAGGTAGACAAACCTACCGTAATCCGCCTCACCTTCCCGTATAGGTTCCTGGTCAATTGCTCCCTCTTCGTTCGAGTTTGGGGGGCCCCGGGCAGCGATAAGCCGTCTGCATCAGCGCCGACGAGCATTCCCCTACTAAAAGAGACGGCTCCAGAAAGTATCTGATCCAATAAAAGAAATTCTTGGCCGAACCACGAAATCAGTTCTGGTCCGCAAAGCCGTACGCGATCGATCCAATCAGCAGGGGCATGGGAAACGACGTGCGCGGCTTGTCCTCGAATGAGCTCCAGAAGGATCAAATAGCCTCCTGGCCTTATCACCCGAACCAATTCTTCGAGAGCTTGTTGTTGTTCAGGCGCAGGAATGTGCTGAATCACTGTGATGGCTTGCGCACAATCAAAGGCTCCATCACGAAAAGGAAGCGATTGTAGCCTTGCAGCGAGGAGTGGAGCGAGAGTCCCCAATTCCGAGGCCCTCTTCAGCATGGAGAGCGAACCGTCAAGGCCCACCGGAGAATATCCATCTTGCGCATAACGGCGAACCCATCGTCCGGTGCCGCATCCGACGTCCAACACCGAGGCCCCCTTCGGCAGTGTGCAGAGCGATAATGCATGCCGCCACGCGCGCTCTTGCAATTCGTGTATGCGGAGATTGAACCAATCAGGCGCGCCCGGATGAAGCACTGGCGCGAGCGCTTTCCCATCCTCGTGGCCGTACCTCTCCGCGAGATTGGTCCAATACTCTTTGGGTGAATAGCGGCTCATGTCACACGCGAGCCAGGGATTGCTTGCGCTTGTCCGGCTATGACTTTCTGAAGGATGCTCCGCAATTGTTCGGCATTGCGTTTCCAAGTGCAGGCAGCAGCTGTCTGAGCGGCATTCCGCCCCAGTCGCCCACGAAATTCTTCATCTTCGTAAAGCCTGCGAATCAACGTTGCGAGTTCCGCAGGCTCCGCGGGATTTTCGAGAATGCATGCATCGACTCCATGCGTCACAAGTTCGCTCACCCCGGACTGTCTGCTGATAATGACAGGAAGCCCGCACGCCATCGCTTCAAGAGGAGGAATTCCAAAAGCGTCGGCGAGCGAAGGACCGGCGTAGGCGTCTGCCGCAGCATAGAAAAACTCAGCGTCGGGACGCGGTGGAAGAAATTGTACAAATGGCGTTAGGCGCTGTTGTTCTAGCAATTCTTGGAATGGTAAGCGGACATCGTTGCCGACCACAAGAATCTTTATTTGTGGTTCCTTGAGCATCCCGACCGCCTCAATCAGGCAAGGCAGTCCTTTTGTATTCCAGTCGTTGCCAATCAGCAGCAGCACGAAATCCGAACACGAGTACCCCATGCCGCTGCGCGCACTCGCGCGCAGAGTTTGCCGAACCGAAGGATTAAATTTATTTGGTTCGATTCCGTTGTATACGACAAACAGATTCTGCTGGTGGCCGTAGAACCGCCGCAAGGTGTCACGCACTTTGCCGGACACCGCAATTAATGGCAAATCCTGGCGCGAATAGACGCGCCGCTCCAGGAAGATGAAGAATTGATACGAAATTCGCCGATGGAGAAGTGTGAACCAGAAGCGCAACGGATTTGAACCGAAATGTAAATGTCTCTGTGCCAACCGGTTAAATTCCGCGAAAACGATATGCACGGAGATCAATCCGGCATCGAAGCAGTTGATTCCAGGCGAATACGTCAGATCGAACGTCAGACGTCGAAAAGTCCGATCCACCCACCTGCATAGATGGTTGGCGCCAAAGAACCAGATGTATTGTGCGAGGTGGGGACCGGGGATCAGCGGAATGCGATGCCATACAATCTTATGCAGGTCTAAGTCGCTTACCCGTGCACTGTAAACGTGGAATTCGAATTCGTCTGCCAGGCCTTGGAGCTGTTCGACTATGCACCGCTCGGTCCCATGCTGTTTATCGAGGAAAGGAGAAACTACGGCGATGCGAGGTTTCTTGTGGCTCATCATTTCGGCTGAGGTGAAGGCGCATCAAGCCCCGGCTGAAACACTGGCCGCCCGGTGCGATGGGTCTTGGTGATAATCTCCGCACTCAGAGGGCTGAGCGAAACCTCCGGCAGGCGGAACAGCACACCGATGAGAATCCAGAGAAACGCGTTGTTCACGAAATTTTGATAGATGTCGAGGCCAAGGAACGCGAACGGATAGAGCAGAACAAACGTATACCAGAAAATTGCGATGGCGATGGGGAACACGCGCGTCTGTCGCAGCGAGCGAACGATTTTCCAGCAGGCCCATACCAGGCAAGCCGTCCATAGAATCCACAA
>JASHRL010000014.1 GCA_030037355.1 Candidatus Acidiferrales bacterium
CGACTCCGGTCCCAAGAGCCACTCGAAGAATTCTGCAATGCGGCTGCCCACGCCGGCATTATACAGGCCGCATCAGGTTTATTGTCGTCGCGGATTTGCCGAACGCGAAAATTGGTGGACGGCAGGGGATTCGAACCCCCGACCCCCGCGTTGCGAACGCGATGCTCTCCCAGCTGAGCTAGCCGCCCACCGAGGCACTTCATTCTAGCAGACGCGCTACGCTCGGCCAATCAGAAGCAGCACACCGCTGTCTCTTCCGGAGACCTTCGAAAATTACAAAACTCAGTTAAGATAAACTGGAAGCTGCCCAGGATACTGGAAGTCTCGATGATCAATTTCTCTCGCATCCCGGCTGAAACTTTTATGGGACGGCTCGCGCGCGCTCCGCTCAAAATGATTCCGCGGCGAGCGGTTGTGCCTATCTTGCAAGGACCTCTCCGAGGGAGGAAATGGATCGTGGGTTCCAGCAACCATGGTTGCTGGATTGGCAGTTATGAACAAACGAAGCAGCAGATATTCAACGGAGCGCTGAGCCCTGGATTTGTGGTCTATGATGTCGGCGCCCATGTCGGCTTCTATAGCTTGCTGGCAAGCGCTGGCGCGGGGCCAACGGGCCGGGTATATTGCTTCGAGCCTCTTCCTGAAAACGTCGACTATCTGCGCAAACATCTCAGAATCAATCAGTGTGTGAACTGTGAAGTTTTTGAAGTTGCAGTAACTTCCATGGACGGCGTTGCGCGCTTTGATTCGTCCCGGCCGCGCTCGATGGGGTGGATTTCTGAAACGGGAGGGCTGCTCGTGCGGACGGTTCGTCTGGACACACTCGTCGAAGAGAAGCACATCCTGCCTCCTAACGTAATAAAGATCGACGTGGAAGGCGCAGAATTGAGTGTCTTGGAGGGCTGCGCTCAAACGATTGGCGTTTCCCGCCCGCTCATCTTTCTCGCCACACACGGCCCAAAAGCGCACAATGACTGCATTGAGTTCTTGATTGCCAAAAAGTATAAACTTCAATCGCTTAGCGAGGACCCTATTGACCGTGCGGACGAGCTTCTGGCTCGGCCCGATTAGATCACAGTATTCGTTTTCTTATTCAGCTTATAGCAGAGATTAACGAATGCGTTAGAGCATCGACGATTTTGTCAGCGGTAGAAGAGCCGCTCATGCTTCCCTGCGCGAAGACCTTGCTTCCTCCGCCCTTGCCGCTAACCTTCGCGAGCAATTCGCGCAGCAAGGCGCCCATGTCGCCATCGAGTCCCGCCGATTGCGCGAGCACGATCGCATTTGCAGAACGGCTAGCCAGAATCGTTCGCACATTAAGATTCGTCACCAGCTTCGCTGCAAGCATCGCCAAATAACTTGCCGAGGCATCTTCAAAAATCGCGCTGACAATCGCATTTGCGCCGTCGTGCGAGCGTTGCGCCTTGTTCGCCAGCAGTTCCGCTGCTTCCAGGTCGGCGAGCCTTTCCGTCAGCCTCTTTGTTTCACGCTGGCTTGTGCGCCGCTCTTCCTGGATTTTGGTAAGCATCTGTGGCACTTCCGTCATCCCGCATCCAATCTGTTCAGCCGCGCTACGCAACAGCGCCAAGTCGCTACGTGCTGCGGCCAGTGCGCGAAATCCCGCAACGAACTCAATCCGCCAGTTTTGCTTCTGCTTCTCGCATCTCCGAATCAGCAGCATTCCTGTCTGCCCCGTCCGAGAAAGGTGTGTGCCACCACAAGGCTGCCGGTCGAAACCCTCGATTTCGACGACACGCAAAGTCCCTTCACGGTCAAGTTTCTTGCGGATGCCCTCAGCCGCTAAGTCCGCTGCCGTTCCGTAGCGGATTCGAATCGGGCGGTCTCCAAAGATAATCTCGTTCACTCGTCGCTCTGTCTCTTCCAGATGGCGCGGGACAACGGAAGGAGTCGCCAAGTCGATCGTTGAGATGTCCCGACCCAGGTGAAAAGATACCGTCTGAAATTGAAATAATTCGAGGAAAGCTGCCGAAAGCAAATGCTGCGCGGTGTGCTGCTGCATGTGATCGAACCGGCGTGTCCAGTCGATTACACCGTGAACTTCTTCCCCAACCTTAAGAGGCCGCTCCGTAATATGAATCACCTCATCGTGCTCGTCGTCCAGCACTTCGAGCACATTCACATCATTCAATGTCCCAACGTCGAACGGCTGCCCTCCTGAAGTCGGGTAAAATGCGGTCCGCTCCAGCCGAACACGCCACCGGTGATCTGCCGGTTCGCACGCGGCAACTCGCGCGTCAAATTCACGAAGGAATGAATCGTTGTAGTAAAGGCGGTCGGTCATCTCGTGGGCTCAATGGGCCTTCAGTGCCTTCTGCCATGCCTCGGTGTACTTGTATCCACAGCCTGTATTGAACAACACCACAACATCATTCGGTTTGATCCATCCCTTTTCTGCGAGCTTGCGCGCGGCCACGACCGTAGCACCGCCCTCGGGCGCGGCGAAAATTCCTTCCTTCGCGGCTAACTCTTTCGTTGTCGCCAGAATATCTTCATCGCTCGCATCCACTGCCGTACCCTTGCTTTCTCGAATCGCCTGCAAAATCAGAAAGTCGCCAATCGCCTTCGGCACGCGTAAACCGGAGGCAATGGTCGCCGCGTTTGGCCACATTGGCGCACTCGTTTCACCTTTCTCAAAAGCGGCGACGATGGGCGCGCAGCCCGCCGACTGAACCGTGACCATTCTCGGCCGTTCTCGACCGATCCAGCCCATCGCTTCCATTTCCTGAAACCCCTTCCACATCCCAATCATTCCTACGCCGCCACCGGTAGGGTAGATGATCACGTCCGGCAACTTTCCATCGAACTGCTCCCAGAGTTCATACGCCATCGTCTTCTTGCCTTCGATGCGATACGGCTCCTTCAGCGTCGTCACTTCGAACCAGCCGTTCTTTTCTTTATTTTCTGCGACATATTTCCCGCAATCCGAAATCAGACCGTCGAGTTTACGCACGTCCGCGCCAAACGCACGGCATTCCATCTCATTGGCGAGCGGCGTATCCGCAGGCATCACAATCACGCTGGGGATTCCCGCTTGTGCGGCATAGGCCGCTAGCGCGCCTCCGGCATTTCCTGCGGTCGGCGTCGCGAGCGCCTTCGCCCCCAGATCTTTCGCGCGGCTCACGGCAGCCGAGAGTCCACGTGCCTTGAAAGAACCCGTGGGATTCAGGCCTTCATCCTTGATGTACAAATTTTCGAGACCGAATGATTTGCCAAGCCGCCTTGCGTGCAAAACGGGCGTCATCCCTTCCCCAAGGCTAACGGGCTCACACGAGGGAAGCACTTCCGCGTAGCGCCACATCGTCGCGGGCCGGAGATGCAGTACCTCACGCGTCAATGTTTTTGCCGCCGTCTTGAGGTCATAGCGCGCCAATAGAGGCCCGCCGCACTCGCAAAGATTCCAGAGTTGATTGTGAGGATGCGTTTTCCTGCACCGGGAACATTCCAAATGAGTGATGGTCGTCTGAAGTGGTTTGGTCATAAGCAAAAAAGTCTAGCACATCTTCTCGCCACAAATTCTCTGCTCCTGTAACAGCCCCGCCACATATCGCGATACAATCTTCACATGCCGATTCGACTCATCGCCATGGACATCGATGGCACGCTTCTCGACAGCCGTCACGAACTTCCCGATGCGAATCGCGATGCTGTCTGCCAGGCATTTGCGCGCGGGATCGAAATCGTCTTTGTCACGGGCCGCCGTTTCGACTTCGCCCATCCCATTGCACAGCGCTTTCCATGTGATCTCATGCTGCTTGTGAACAACGGGGCTCTTATCAAGTCGAAGTCCGGAGAGACTCATTTGCGCCATCTGCTGCCGCGCGGGCTCGCTCGCGAAGTGCTGAATGCCACTCGCGAGTTTCGATCCGGTGCGGCAGTGGTATTCGATCGCCCGCGCGAAAATCAGGTCATCTTCGAGCGAATCGATTGGGAGGATCCAGTGAGCGCAGGGTATTACCGCCGCAATCGCGAATTCATTTCCGAATGCGTTCCGCTCGAAGAGTGCCTCACTGAAGACCCTATCCAGGTCATGTTCGTAGGTAGCGTTGCGCGTGGGCGCACTGCTCTCGAAGTCTTGCGCTCGATGCCGTGCGCTTCGGAGTTTTCACTCGCGTATACCGAATACGAGCAGCGCGACCTCAGCATACTTGACGTCATTCAATCAGGCTGCTCAAAAGGCGCTGCGCTTTCCGAATGGGTCCGGCGACGCGGCATCGCCCGCGAGGAAGTTATGGCCATCGGCGACAACTGGAACGACCGCGACATGCTGGAATTCGCGGGTTTACCGATTGTCATGGGCAACAGCGTCGAAGGATTGAAGTCGCTTGGCTGGGAGGTTACTCTGTCTCACGACGATGCGGGAGTGGCCGCAGCCATCCGAAAGCACGCTCTCGACATCAAAGAAGTCGGTGCGCCCAAATGAATTTGTCTCGACTACACAGATGGTTGGCCCTCTCGCTTTTCGTTTGTGCCTTGGCCATTCTTGCGCCGCCCGCACATGCCGATTACGCCGTCATGCGCAATGGAGAACACCTGCATATCGACGGTTATTTGCGTCAGGGTGCAAATATTTTGCTCTATGTTGCCGGTGGCAGAGTTTCGGTGCCTGCAAGCGACGTTGTGCGCTTTGAGCCCGAAGATACTTTCACGCCGGTTCCCCGCCGCAGTTCTCTAAACGTCCCATTCGCCGACCAGATCCACAGGGCCGCCGAGCACAGCGGCGTTGATGAAAAGCTCATTTCGAGCGTGATTTCCGCTGAGTCGAATTTTCGGCGAGCGGCTGTATCACCAAAACACGCCGAAGGGCTTATGCAGCTCATGCCGGAGACAGCCCAAAGATACAACGTCCGCAATGTTTTTGATCCTGCACAGAACATAACAGCCGGCTCGCAGTATCTTAAGAAGCTTCTCGATGCATATCACGGCGATCTAACTCTGGCTCTCGCCGCATATAACGCCGGGCCCGATCGTGTCTCTCGATATGGCGGCGTCCCTCCGTTTGCTGAGACGCGAGACTACATCCGACGCGTCACGACAAAACTCCATCAGTTAGACGCCGAACCTAACATTACACTCAAGTAGATTATGTCCTATGCCGAACGGATATACCGCGCGGCTACCGTCGCTACCGCTACGGTTGCTGCGGCAGCTGCGGTTGTTGGGGCGGCTGCGGCAAGCCCGAGGGATTAGTTGGTTGTTGACCCGCCGGCGTGGATGGGCCGGTTGATCCGACAGAGATCGTCTGCATCTGTTCGAGAGGGTTATAGATAAATTCCCACTGCTTGTAAGTCGTGCCGCCTTTGTAGACCTTGATCGAACGTTTCGTGATCTTGCTCGCGACGCCGATGATGAAGCCTCCCATGACTTGCCCCGAATCATCCGTGTCCGTCGTTGAGGATTCGCTGACATTCAACCCTCCCGCCGTCGTGGTGCCGGCCGTCAACGCTCCCTGCGCAAAAAATGACGGTGGCGCCTGTTGACCGTTGGCAGTGGTTCCATTCACTGTCGGATTCTGCTGATTCGGTGCGTTCGGCGTTGGCGATTGTCCGTTCTGGCCTTGCAAGAAGACCTGCAATGCCTGAGCCAGAGGGCTCCCGGGAGGTGGAACAACGCCGCCGGCAGCTAACCCGGTGCCTTGAGTCGTGAAGTCGTCAGTCGAATCGTCACCGCTCGAGCCGTTCGTTGTCGCCCCGGAAAGCGCACTCACTCCCGAAGTAATTCCCAATTTGCGCTGCTGGTCGACGAATGCCATCTGCTGCAGCGTCGTATACTGTACGCTTCCGATCAGCTGTCCGGTTGGCGTAACGTAGATAAGTCGCCACGAGCCATCTTCCTTGTTCATCGGATCTTTGTATGCTTCGCGCAGGCAGCGTGGCCCGCCATTCTGCGATTTCAAGAGATCATCGATCGAGGTGGGAAAGCGTCCGAGCTTCTGATAAAAAATGCCTATCGCACGCCGGTATTGCTCGCCACGCCAGATCATATCTGCTTCTCTTTCGCGCTGACCTTGCGTGTAAACATCCAACACGGCCGTCGACATCCCGACAACGACTAGCGCGACGAGAAAAATCGCGAACAGCAGAGCGTAGCCGCTCTGACTATATTCATTCGTTCTAGTCGCTTTTCTCATCAGCGGACTTGAGGAGGCGGCGCGCTCTGAGCAGAATTCAGATCCTGCAACGTCAATGTCGTTTGGCGCCCTGAGGCAATTTCCTGAAGATCCACGGAGTTGTTATTGATTTTCATCACTCGGAACTGATTGAGCAGAGTTCCACCTTCAGGAAGAATGTAAACGTTATCTTGATTGGCTGAAAAGCAAGCCTTGCGCCGTCCTGTTGCCAAGTCTGTCACGATGCCGTAAAAAGTCGCCGGGACGATCAGCGGTGGAGGCGCCGCTGGAACAGGATCGGTTGCTTGCACGGCGGCCCGTTGTGCCTTCAGTTGTTGCGGCGTAGGCAGTCGTGACGGCAGCGGCTCCGCGCTGAAGATATTGCGGTGCTCGCCGTTGTATTGTTGCTTTTGAATGCTCTGGAGCAAGTCGATGCGCAGCGATGGATCGGGTACGGCCAGCGGCTCAAATTTCGCATCATCTGCCTGAACCCCTCCGAATCCGTCTTCATGCGACCGAGCAGAATACAACACACCCAGCAGAACGACGGCCAATGCAGCAAGTATGAGCGCCTCGGATTTTGTTTTCTTGGTCATCGTTTCATGTGCGAAGGTACGTCCGCAATGCTACTTCCAGTTTAATATTCCCTGAAGATTCGGAGGCAAGCGTCAACCCATCGAGCACATAGAAATGTGGCGAATGCTCGAGCTCATTGATCAGCCGGACCAGCCCTTGATAGTCACCCTGCACTGCCGCCGTGATCGTCACTTCGTTCAGCTCGCGATCCTTCACAGCCTGCTCCTTGAAGGAGACACCGCTCGTCTGCACACCGGCGTTTTTGGCCATTTGGCCTAGGTCGGCGACAAGCGTCGAGTAACCGGATGCCTCTGGCAGCAGATTGTTCTGATAAAAAGCGTCGCATTCTTTCCCGACATCCGGTAGATGCTTTTCGATTTTCTTGCCCTTCTCCACATCCGCGGCCAGCAGCTTCGCTTTTGCTGCCAATCTATCTCTCTCCATCTTCTGAACTTGTGGCTCTTCGTTAGCCGTCTGCCAGCTCACAACGATCAAGGCCGCGTCCATCGCAAGTACGCAACCAAGTGCGACCTTCACAACCAGCTTCCAGCGCCAGGATTTGCTCTTTCCGCTCATATTTCGTATCGCGCCTCAAGTTGAAATAGAACGTTGGTCGCCGTATTTGCCTCTCTGCTCTTTGGATAGGTTTCTTCCGTTACTTGCACGTTGGAAAACACGGGCGACGCCGTGATCGTTTGAACGAATTTGTCTTTTTGCTCGTCATTTTCAGCGCCGATAACCAGAACCACCTTTACAGTGTCATCTTTCTCCATCTGTGGCGAAATGCTAATCACACGTACGCCCGGCGGCAGGATCCTTTCGAGATCGGCAAACATTTTCGTCCACGGAAAAGTGCGTTCTTCGATTAGCCGGTTCAGAAATTCGGAACGTTCCATCACCTCGACGGTGCGTGGATTTCGAAAAACGGCGCGCAGTCTTTCTTGCTGTGCCTGCGAACCGCGAATCTGTTTTTGCAAGACCATGATATCTTCGCGTGTCTCGCGATTTGCCCTGCGCGCACGGACGACATGAATCGACAGCAAGGTCAGCATCAGTAGCGAGATCACTCCAAGCGCAGTCGAACCGACGATAAACTGCCGGTTGTTTTCCAGCGGAGACGACGCGAGATTGAATTTCGTCCTCATTCTCTATCCCAAGCTGTGCGCTCTTCGCCTCATCCACCGAGATTCATCTGCCAGCCAACCAACGCTTCCAACCCTTTCGCCGCAAGCGACGTTGCTTCGGCGGAAAGCGCCTTCGTCGCTGAAACCGGCTCCGCTGCGCATCCGACCTCGCGCGCCAGCGCTTCAAGCAACTCTCCCTCACCCGCGCCAAATCCGGCGACTCTCACGCATTCAACCTTGCCTCCCCAGGTGTCCTGATAAAAAGCAAGAGCCGGAAATACCTCATCCAGAATAGCCTGTGGACTGACGCGCTCCGGCCCCTTATCCATCTCTGTGGATCGATAAACGCACAAAGTGTCGCCGCGAGCAATCGCAGTTGTAAGATTCCGGTTGCTCATTCGAATCAGCAATGTCGTCAGTTCCCTATCGAGCATCGCCAACGTCGCAAGCGTTGAACTCTGCACAACGCCGACGGCGATTCCTTCGTCTTCGGCGGCAGATTCATACTCCCGAATAATCTTCTGACGCGCGACCGTCGCAACAATCTCCGGTTTTCCCTCGCGGTTCGACTGCTTCATCCACGAAATGGCGGCTTCTTCGGCGTCGAATGGCAGGCTTTTCTTAAGCCGCCATCGAAGCATCGGGAGGGCTTCTTCCGCTCGCCGCGGAAAACTATCAAAGGACAAAATAAAGACCCGGATCACGGGATCTGGCACCATCAAAGCAACGGGCTGTCCTTGGTTCGGCACTCGCGAGCTAACGCTTTTGATCGCCGCTCGAACTGCCGCGGCATCGTTTATGTTCGTCTGCGTAGCTGAAGGAAGAATCGCACCTTCCGGCAGCGTCTCGACGGCAGATGCCGCCAGATGGGAAATGTCCCGTCCCCAGCGGGCGGCCGCCACGTGCGTCGCGGCAATCTCGAGTACGACGCTCGGATGCGGCATGGCATTCATCCACTCAGAAAAGCGGACACTCGACCTCACTTTCGGCCCCGCGTCGGATTCAGCCAAGCTAGTCAATGAAAGTCACCTTGTTGATTTCTCGGAACGTCGTAACTCCCATGCGCACGCGCGAAAGCCCCGATTCGCGCAGAAATTCCATTCCTTCTTCCTTCGCAGCGCGCTTGATTTCCGACGTTGGCCTGCGGTCAATAATCATTTCGCGGATGCGATCCGAGAGGTCAAGCAATTCGCAAATCGCCGTCCGCCCGCGATAGCCGCTCCCCGAACACTCTAGGCATCCCACTCCCTCAAAAAGGGGCACATCCGCCCATTCCTTAGGGCTGACTCCTGATTCCTCAAAGGCACTCGCGGAAGGGTGTATACGTTTTTTGCAGTTCGGACAGATTACCCGAACCAGCCGTTGCGCGAGAATACAGTTCAGAGCTGAAACGAAATTGTACGGCTCCACGCCCATGTTGATGAATCGTCCGATGACATCAGTCACGTTGTTCGCGTGCACGGTTGTAAAAACAAGATGGCCGGTCAAAGCCGATTGAATTGCAATCTGCGCCGTTTCCTGGTCTCGGATTTCGCCGACCATGATCTTGTCCGGGTCATGGCGCAAAATTGAGCGCAGCCCGCGCGCAAACGTGAGCCCCTTCTTCTCGTTGACAGGAATCTGCGTAATTCCCTGCACCTGATACTCGACGGGATCCTCAATAGTGATGATCTTGTCTTCATCCGTTTTGATTTCGTTGATCGCTGCATAGAGAGTCGTAGTCTTCCCAGAGCCAGTCGGCCCAGTAACAAGCACCATTCCGTATGGCTCATGAATGTAGCGCCGGAATTTCCGCAAGTCTTCTTCTGCAAAGCCAACGACATCCAAAGTCAGATTCCGAAACTTTTCGCTTAGCGTCTCTTTGTCAAGAACGCGCAGAACGGCGTCTTCTCCATGAATCGAAGGCATCACGGAGACGCGAAAGTCGATGAATCGTCCTTTATAGCGAACACGGAAACGGCCATCCTGAGGCACGCGCCTCTCGGCGATGTCCAGTTCGCTCATCACCTTGATGCGCGACAATATGGTCGAATGCCACTCCTTGGCGAGTGGCTGCATCGCATATTGCAGGACGCCGTCAATGCGGTATTTCACGGCAACTTCCGAATTGCGCGTCTCAATGTGAATATCGCTAGCTCTTCGTTCCAGCGCCGTGAAGATGACGGTATCGACGAGCCGAACAACAGGACTCACGCCGGTATCGCGCGTGAGTTTCTCCATCGAGATGTTTTCGTCGCCATCCTCGTCGCCCACGACCTGTAGTGTGAAACCCTCCGTCGCCTGGTCGAGCACTCGCTGCGATTGCTCCGTTCGCTTGAGCAAATCGCCGATCTGCGTCGCCGTCGCCACCTTAATGGTCAGTTTTTTCCCGAGCAACAACGCCAGCTCATCGTTCACGAGCAGTTGGCTGGGATCGGACACAACTACGACCAGAGAGTTGTCGCGCGATTCCAGCGGCACAAAGTTGTAGCGAAACATCAGTTCCGCAGGAATGGACCGAAATAGTTCCGGGTCAATGCGTTGCTCCGCAAGGTCGATAAACGGCACACGGTATCGCTCGGCAAGCTTCTGCGTGCGCTCGCGCTCGGCGGTGTCTTCGGGGAAAACTCCCGGATGAGGCTCCCGGTTTGTCGTTGCCATCTTGCTCGTCCTTTATCCGCCCGCGGAAACCGAAAATAGCGGCAGGTACAGCGCAATCAGAATGAACAAAATAATCATCGCTATAATAACCAAGACAACTGGCTCGATGATTGAGATCAGTACTCCCGTTTTTAAATTCGTCTCTTCCTCGTAAAATTGCGCCACGCTCCCCAGCATCGGCGCCAGGGCGCCGGACGCTTCCCCCACCTCAATCATATCGAGCGCCAGGGGCGGGATCATATTTGTGTCCTCTAACGCCGCATGCAGCGATCCGCCTTCGCGTACCTTTTGCGCCGACTTGTGCACCGCTCCCGACACCAACCGGCTGGTCAGGGCGTTCGCTGCCGTTTCCAGCCCCGTCACGAGGGGCGTTCCCCCGCGAAGCAAGGTGCTTAACGTGCGCGTGAATTGGGCCATTTGGAATTTCATCCAAACGTCCCCCACCATAGGTATCTTCAACTTCACGCGATCAACCGCCAGTCCGCCTGCGCTCGTCTTGGACCAGAAAAATAGGAAGATCAAGCCAAGCGCCACGAGTCCGACAGCCGTTAGAATCCACTTCCCGTATCCCATGACGAGCGTGATCAAAAATTGCGTTGGCGCAGGAAGCGTCGTACCCAAATCCGCGTACAGCTTCGCAAATTGCGGAATCACATAAGCGATCAGGTACGAAACGATGCAGGTCGCGGCCACGATTAAGAAAGTCGGATAGACCATCACGCTGATCAGTTTCTTGCGAATTCCCGATGTCACCCGCTGGTAGGAAATGTAGTCATCCAGAACTCCAGACAGGTCGCCGCTTTTCTCGCCGGCTCGCAGCGAGGCGATGTATACGCCCGGAAACATTCCCATCGCTTCCACGGCATCCGAGAGTAATTCTCCTTCGCGGACCCGGTTACGAACTTCGCTCAGCAGCGGCCGGATTTTCGGTTGAGCGGCGCGATCCGCCAACAGGTCGAGCGCTTTCAAGATCGGCAAGCCGGCCTTTATCAGCGTATTGAACTGCTGATTGAAAATCAGGA
>JASHRL010000147.1 GCA_030037355.1 Candidatus Acidiferrales bacterium
ACGCACGCGTGCCGGCCATCTCCAAAAAGCCGCTCGCGGAAATTGCCACGTTTGCGTGAATCCAAAATCGCCGCCGCGCCGACTCACGCACTGCAATCGCTCTGTTTTTCAGGGGAAAGAATGCTTATGCCCGATTGCGGCCGAGGAAAAACTTAAACAGCGACAATACGCCCGTGATGGGCAAGAGAAGCGCCTGCTTCCACAGCGAATTGCGTTCGAGCATTTGCTCGTGCGCGCGCTCCGAACGCGACTTCTCATTCGCGACAAGCATCAGCGCGTACTTCGCGAAATCGATGCCGCATTGATCGCATGTCCCGCCGTGCCGCTGCGAAGCGCCGCACGAGGGGCATTTGTAGCGCAGCGTCATGTGGCAGCGTCGGCAGAATTGCTCCGTGTCCGCGTTCTGCGTCTTGCACTTGGGGCATTCCATGTTTCGATTCTACCGCGCTCGCCGTGGCGTTTTCCGCCGCCCGCCGCTGCATGTGCCGCCAGCGCGACCTGTTCTTGCGTACAGTCCCGCGCGTTAGCCTGCTGAACAGACTTCCTTAGCGGCAGCCAGAGCTTTCGTAGGGGCAGGGCTTGCCCTGCCCGCGCCCGCCCGCCGGGGCGGGCGATTCCATGAGTCGCGCTGTGTGTATATTGTGCCTGCCGCAGGCAGGCGCGATGCACTCAACTCAGACGGACACCGGGAAGTGACGCTTCGAGCACATCGCCTCATTAGCAGGTTGCCTGTATATAGCATTCCTATATAATGCTGCCATGATCAGCGCAAACATCAAACGCGGCAGCGCCGAGCTCGCCATCCTTTCCGTGCTCGCTCAGCGCCCGCTGCATGGCTATGAAATCGCTCGCCGCATCGAACGCGAAACGCGCGGGGCCTTGCGCTTCACGCTCGCTTCGCTCTATCCGCTGCTCTATCGCATGGAGTCGCGCGGCTGGCTCCGCGCCGCATGGGGCGAAACCCCCGCCGGACGCGAGCGGCGTTACTACCGCCTTACCGCCGCGGGCCGCAAGAAACTCGCGCCTTTGCGCAAGGAATGGCGCGAACTTTTCCGCGCTCTGGGCCGCCTCGCGGAGGCCCGCCATGCCTGATTGTGCTCAGCGGCAGATGCCGCACGGCGCAATACGCGTCTACGCTGTCATTCCGAACCGGCCGCGGTGTGGCCGAGTGAGGAATCTGCTTTTCGTCTTTACGTGGAACGCCATTCGCAGCTACGCCGTGGCGGGCCGCGTCCTTATTTCTGGAGAACTGTGATGAATGATTGGCGCAACCAGGTACGGCGCAAGCTCGCGCGCGCCAGATTCTCTGCCGCCGAACGCGCGGAAATCTCCCGCGAGCTCGCCGACCATCTCGACGATTTGTACGAATCTTTACGCCGCGATGGCCTCGACGATTCCGCCGCTCGCGCGCGTGCTTTCGCTGAACTCCACGAAGATCCGAGGCTCGGCCTGCATCTTCGCCGCGCCCGCAAGGAGAATCCGATGAACCTCAACGAACGCACCAAGTGCCTCTGGCTCCCCGGCATAGCCATGATTGTCGCCAGTGGCGCAGTACTTCAGATTTTAAAGCGCGCCATCTATTCTGAGTATTTCGCACATGTGCACATCGCACCGGGGTACGCAGGTTCGCACAACTGGATACTGACGCGAGTTCTGGCGTATCGCGAAGCGTCTTTGCTGGTTTACGTTTTTTGGCTTTTCCTGCTGCCTTTTCTCGGCGCGGCGGGGGCCTGGTGGGCTCGCCGCGCCGGAAGCGGGCGCACTCTGCAACTTGCCACGGGCTTCTTTCCCCTCATTCTATTCGTCACGGTTTTAGCGGGCGTGCTGGGCGGGGAAGCCACGTTTCCGTTCGATTTCACTTACGTGTTTTTGCCGCCCCGCGTATTCCCAATGATCGGCGGGTTCAGCGACTTGCTATTGAGCTGGATGGTCATTCCCGGCGCCGCGCTTTTCCTAGGCGTCTTGCCATTTCTCTGCAAGCGCGACGGGCAACAGGGAACTGTCGCAGCGAATTAACGGAACACGTGCAGAGGTCGATGATGCCAGATTGGAATAGCGAGGTATCGCGCGAGCTGAAGAATGCAGGATTTTCTCCCGCTGAATGCGCGGAAATCTCCCGCGAACTCTGCAATCATCTCGAAGATTTGTACGAATCCGCGCGCCGCGACGGTCTCGACGATTCCGCCGCTCGCGCGCGTGCTTTAGCTGAACTCCACGAAGATCCGAGGCTCGGTCTGCATCTTCGCCGCGCCCGCAAGGAGAACACCATGAACCATCGCACAAAAGGCTTCTGGCTTCCCGGTTTGCTGAGCTTGGTTGGAAGCGTTGTTTTCTTCGCGATCTTCGACGCCGCCGGACTGCATCCGTATCGCGTGGGAGACTTCAGTTCCTCAGTCACTCATTTCCGGGTGAACATTTTTCTTCCGTGGCTGTGCGTTCTGCCATTGCTGGGCGCGGCCAGCGCCTACTTTTCGCGGCGCGCCGGCAGTGGACGCACTCTCCGGCTGGTAGCGGGGCTTCTGCCAGTGCTCGGTTTTCTCACCGGCTTCGTTGCCGCTATTCCTTTCGTTTTCGCGGTCAATGGCATGCCGGGGATAAACGCTATTCTTCCCGCCATTGCCGCGGGCGTGTTGAGTTTGGTCGTGATTCCCGGCGTCGCGTTGCTGCTGGGCGTTCTGCCGTTCCTCCGCAGCGCCGATGCCAGTCGCCGCGCTGTATAGGGATTTTCCACGCGGTTCTGCGGCCGCTTACTTTCGCAGCGTCAAGAAGCATCGGTCAGCGAGCGTCGGTATCGATGTGAACGTTCTTCAGTTCCTTGATTTGTGTGATGGCGATGGCGCGAGTTCCTTTTCGCTCGAACACCGCGCCGGTGGCCTGCACGTACTTTCCGACAAAAGGCAACATCTTTTCCCTCCGGTCCGAATCAGGCATGTCCGCAGAGATAGGGAAATAGATCAGCCCGGTCTTGGTGAGGATGATGATCGGCGAGCCGTGCTTGACGCAATCCTGGGTGCACTGCAAGCTGAAGCTGGTAGCTGTCCCAGCGGGATTCTGGACGGGACAAGCGAGGTCGCGAACGGCGCCCTCGATGGTCATCGTCTTCGCGTTGGGATCCATTTTAGTCCCCTGGCGCGCGACCGCTGGACAGACGAGTAACACAGAAAGAGCCGTAGCAAACGCGAAACGGGACAAACTGGCGCGATTCATAAATCTCCTTTGACACTGCGTTCCGTTCACTCGACATCGGCTTGCTAGCCACTGGTCACTGACCACTGACCACTGCGCTTGTCTACAGCTTCATGCCCGGGCCGCAGATTTGCAGATCGTAATCGTTGATGTCGCGCACATGAAAGCTATCCGGCGTGTCCGGCCGCGGATTCAGCCCGCGTCGCGTCAACTCCGCCTCGACCGCCTCGCGATTCCAGTTCGCAATCGTATACGCGATATGATCGATGCCCGCAGTATGCGACGCGCGATTCTTTATATTTCGCGGAATCAGCACCGATTCGCCAAAGCGCATGTAGCACTGCGTCCCATCATCGTTGACCGGCTGCATGCCAAGCAAATCGGCATAGAAGTCGCGCGTCTTCGCGTAATCCTCGCATTGATACGAGATGTGATTCACGGCGACCGCTTTGAAACCCGTGCTCGCGGCCGCCGGCGCCGCACCGGCAGTTGTCGCGCCAAGTGTCGCACTTGCCGTCGCCGCGGCACACAACACAGCGAGGCCGCGAATCAGCTCTCGCCGCGATGTTTTCCCGCGCGTGTAGTCCTCAACCATTTGCGAAATAACTTGCTCCATTTTTCCTCCTTATATCGCGGGGACGCAGTCCCGCGAAGCCTCCGCTTCTCGGCGCAGTGGTTTGCTGGTCACTGAACACTGACCACTGTCTTTTACTTTCTCAGCGCGAAAAACTGATTCAGCGGATGCTGGATCGGCAGCTTCTCGAACCGCGAGAATCCCGCTTCCTTCGCCAACGAACGCGCGCCTTGCTCGCCGATCACCGTGCCCAGCCCCGCGCCATTGTGCGCCAGCGAGACGGTCATGCAGTGCATCGGGCTGATGGAATGGAACATTTTGCCGACCGGATTGCGATTCTCGTGCGCGTGGGCCGACGCGTTCGGCTCCGACCAGATGTACACGCCATCATCGGCCATCGCCCCATGGATCGCCTTCAGCGTCGCCTTCGGATCCACCATGTCGTGGATGCAATCGAAGCTGCAAATCAGATCGAATTTTTTTCCCGCGGGGATTTCGTGCGCCGCGGCTTGCAGAAATTCCACGTTGCGCAGTCCTTGATTCGTCGCGAGCTTCCGCGCTTTCTCGATGCTCGGCTTGTGATAATCAATGCCCAGAATCGTGGACTTCGGAAAGCTCTTGCCCATGATCACTGTCGATTGCCCGCGTCCGCAGCCGACGTCCGCGATGGCCGCGCCCGCTTCCAGCCGCGCCAGCAGTCCGGGAACTGCGCCCAGCCAGTCTTTCGAGAGAAAATTGATGTAGCCCGGCCGGAAGAGCCGCTCGATGGCGCAAGGAATTTCCTCGTCCAACTCCGAATACGATATCCCGCCGCCCTTGCGAAAAGCCTCGGCGATCTTCTGCACGTTGCAGATGGACAGTGCCGTGAATTGCAAAGCTCCGCCGACGAAAAGCGGGCTATCTTCATTCGCCAGGACAAACGCCTGCTCCTCCGTCATTTTGTACGTGTCCGTCGCAGGATCGTAGTCTATATACTCGGCGGCCACCATCGCGCGCAGCCATTCGCGCACATAGCGCTCGTTGAGTTGCGTTTTGCTCGCCAGCGCCGCGCTTTTCAGCGGTCCCGCGCCGGCCATGGCCTTGAATAAGCCCAGCCGGTCGCCAATGTACCCCAGCGTCATCGTGAAAGCGCCCGCCGTGTCGCCGATGACCCGAAATGCCGCTTCGTGCACCTTATCCATGTTCATAGCGATACTCCTTTGATTAAGTTTTGAGCTGGGCCGGTTCCCGCGCGCTCGAAGCACACGAAGAGCCGGGACAAATTTCAGTGTGCGGTCGCGCAACGGGTGAGATTCCAGAATTGCGACGCAGCACCACACCCCACAGGTTGCCGGGAGCTTACGGCAGCTGGCAGGTCGTGTCAACCGAATCGCGAAAAAAACTCCGCCGCTCGGCGGCCTTGGCGCCGCTCCCGCCGCAAGGAGAGAACCTTCGCCGCGAATGAATCCGGCAGTCTGCTGAAATAAAAAAGGCGGCCGGTCTGGCCGCCTCTTTTGCCCGCGTTGCGCCGAAAGCTGGTGTGAGAGTAACTTTCCGTGCCGAAAAACCATTTGAGATCAATGGTCACTAACCACTGACCACTAACCACTGACCACTGCCTTTTACTTTCGTAGCGCGAAAAATTGATTGAACGGATTATCGATCGCCAGCCGCTCGAACTGGCGGAAGCCGGCTTCGCGCGCCAGCGCCCGCGCGCCTTGCTCGCCGATCACTGTTCCCAACCCCGCGCCGTTGTACGCCAGCGAGACGGTCATGCAGTGCATCGGGCTGATCGCGTGGAACGCCTTGCCGACCGGATTGCGATTCTCATGCGCGTTTGCCGACGCGTTCGGCTCAGACCACACGTAAACGGCGTCGTCAGCAAGCGCCCCATGGATCGCTTTCAGTGTCGCCTTGGGATCCACCATGTCGTGAATGCAATCGAAGCTGCAAATCAGGTCGAATTTCTTGTCCTTGGGAATTTCATGCGCCGCCGCGCGTAGAAACTCCACATTGCCAAGCTTCGCGTTTTTCGCCTGCGTTTTCGCGCGCTCGATGCTCGGCCCGTGGTAGTCGATCCCCAGCACGTGCGATTTCGGATACGCTTTGGCCATCGCAATCGTTGACTGTCCGCCGCCGCAGCCCACGTCCGCGATCGCAGCGCCACGTTCGAGCTTGGCCACCAATCCCGGAACCGCCGGCAGCCACATCGTCGTCAGGAAATTGATGTACCCCGGCCGGAAAAAGCGCTCAATGGCGTGCGGAATTTCGTCGCCAATTTCCGAGTAGGGAATTCCACCGCCTTTTTGAAACGCCTCGACGATCTTCGAAATGTTGCAAATCGAGGGCGTCGTGAAGTGAAATGCGCCGCCGACGAAGAGCGGGCTGTCTTCGTTCGCCAGCACAAAGGCTTGCTCTTCGCTCATCCGGTACATGTCCGTGGAAGCTTCGTATTCGACGTACTCCGCCGCCACCATCGCGCGCAGCCATTCGCGCACGTAGCGTTCGTTCAATTGCGTCCGCGCGGCGAGGTTCGGGCTGCGCATCGGGCCCGCACCGGCCATCGCCTTGAACAATCCCAGCCGGTCGCCGACGTATCCCATCGCCATCGTGAAAGCGCCGCCCATATCGCCCACGACGCGAAAGGCAATCTCTTCCGCTTTTTTCGGGTTCATGCACCCCTCCCTTGGAAGACTTCTCCCCGTGAAAATCTTGTTTCACCCTGTGCGTAGGCCGAAAGGCAACGCCGTCGCATCTCCTGGCGCCGCAATCTGCTGCTGAGCTGTCGTTTTGTATTGAAAAAACCGGCTAAACCGGACCCGTCGCTTGGAATGGTCTGTGAGCACGCGCCACCGGGGATTCTTGCAGTTTACTGGCAGCCAGCGCGAGAGTCAAACGATAGAAAACCCCGAAACGCCCGTTTCAGCAGCCGACCACGAGTCTCTTTGAGTGGCCTGCCACATCTCCGGTGAAGCCGTTTCATGCTTATGCCGACCCGACCAATCGTCTGGCAATTCTGTTCGCTGTTTCATTTGATTCAATTTCAATCATTGAGTACATCCGACAAACCGCTCGCGTTTATCAAGTCTCACCGCACAACCTTGGTGTACGGCGAAGTAGGCTCGGCAAGTGAACTCTTGCCGAGACTGGAACCTGCGAACAAAATAACTGTCAGCGCCGCGAGGCAAATGACACCGACAAACAATAGGAACGGTGCCATTCCGGACAAGCTCATCGTTGGGTGGAGCATATACATGTTTGTCGTATTCACCATCACATGAAGCAACACAACTGGAATAAGGCTGCCCGCGGACCGGTTGTAGGCCCACGTGAAAATGATCGCCATGACGGACACCCATATTAGGAGCCAAAATATATAGCCAGCAGACGAATCCCAGTAGAGAGCCAAGTGCCACGGCCCCCACACTGCTGCAACCAGGACACTCGCCACAAGTCCGTTATGCCTGACTTGAAGTCTGGGCAGTAGAAAGCCTCTCCATCCGATTTCCTCCCAGAGCGGGGCAAAGGGCAGGTTCGCCACAATTAGCAAAATCCAGCGGGCAGGGTTGCCCATTGGAGCAATCCGTCCTCCCAGAAGCCAATATGCGAACAGGGCAATCGTGCACAAAAATGGCATGAGTAAGGACACAAAAGCAATCAGGGGCCAGTTCGACCTCCAGACTGTAAGGCCGCGCCAAAGGCACCGGACGCCCATCCAGCCTTGAGCGAATCCAACGACGAGAGTCGCAGAAAGCCCAGGGCCGATATTCCCTAACAGAAGGATCACAGTTTGGGCGGGAGTGTCGACTGTCAGACCAAGAATTTCAAAATGTAAGCTACCATGGACATGACGCGCAAATATCCAAATAGACCAGGAGATCGCATAAGCGCCGACTACGAATAGACAGGTAGAAGCGAAGTCAGATATGCGACGCATGCGGGCTTAGATTCTTTCCAAACGCGCGTAACTGATAATGCGGAGGGATGGTATCACTTCACGGTTTGTCATTTCTCGCGCTGCTTACCCTGAGCACAGAAAAAAGCGTTTGGGGAAGGGTGCGCTGCTGTGAAGGACCATTCGCCACTCGAGTTTCTGTTCACTGACTACTGCCTTTTTGCTTGCTGCTCACTCATCACTTGTCACTCGTCACCGCCTTCCGCTACACTCCGCCGCGCACTCCGGCACTGTTTGCTTCTTCACTGGCATCGCGGGAGACTCTTTCTTTGCACATCGCTAACTCATCTTCCGCGCTCGCATCCTCCGCGGACGTCGCCGGCCGCACGCGCCGCCAAATCTCTGCGCATCTGCTGCCATTTCTCTTCGCTCTCTACATCATCAATTATGTCGACCGCACCAGCGTCGCCTACGCCGCCCTCGGCATGACCAGCGATCTCGGCTTCAGCGACCGCGTCTTCGGCCTCGGCGCGGGGATTTTTTTCATCAGCTACGTCGCGCTGCAAATCCCCGGCGCCATGCTGGCCGAACATTGGAGCGCGCGCCGCCTCATCTCCGCCGTGATGGTCTCCTGGGGCTCGCTCACCGCGCTCACTGGACTGGTTCACAACGCGCCGCAGCTTTACGCCGCGCGCCTGCTGCTTGGCGCTGCCGAAGCCGCGTTTTTCCCCGGCGTCATCGTTTATCTCAGCCACTGGTTCAGCCGCGAAGATCGCGGCAAAGCCACGGGCTATTTCATGTCCGCGATTCCGCTTTCTCAAGCGCTGGCTTCGCCGCTCGCGGGCTGGATTGTCGGCCACTCATTTTTCGGACTGCAAGGCTGGCGCTGGCTTTTCATTCTCGAAGGTGCGCCCGCTGTCATTCTCGGCGGCGTCGCATATTTTTATCTCAACGACCGTCCGAGCGAAGCAGACTGGCTCACTCCCTCCGGGCAGCAGTGGATCGAACAAAAGCTCGAAACCGAGCGCCTTGCCACTCCGCACGCCATGCCTGTCGGCGAAGCGCTTCGCTCGCCCGTCGTTCTGCTCTTGTCCGCCGCCGCGTTTCTCAACTATTTCGTCGGCTACGGATTTTATTTCTGGTTTCCCACCATGTTGAAGCGCCATTCGTCGCTCTCCGACGCTGGCGTCGGCCTGGTCGGCGTGATTCCGTATCTCGCGATGTTCGTGGCCATGCTGCTGAGCGGCTGGCATTCCGATAAGCGCATGGAGCGCCGCTGGCACTCCGCCATCCCCATGTTCATCGCAGGAGTGGGAGCGCTTGCCACGATTGCCGATCCGCACGCGCTTCCCGTCACCGTTCTTTTCTTCACCATGCTTGCTTGCAGCAACGCATTCCTTCCCGTGTTCTGGGCTTTGCCGACGTCTCTGCTCAGCCGCTCCGCCGCAGCCGCGTCCGTCGGACTCATCAACGCCGTCGCGTCTGCCGCCGGTTTCGCCGGTCCCTATTTGTTGGGTTATCTGAGCACGCGCACCGGCTCGTTCGCCTCAGGAATGGTTTGCGTCGCCGTCGCCGCAATGCTCTGCGTCCTGCTGATGTTGTGCGTTCCCAAATCCGCGCCCCCGCAAACCTCCTGACTCTTCGCGTCGCCGCGGCTGGCATATTTTCGCGCGCTTTTATTTCTGGAGTTGTTTCAGGAAGTTCGTTACCGCTTGCTGGCGCTCTGTCTCGCGCGCTCGTACTTCAGCGCAATCAGCCCCTGCGAATAAGTCTTGTTCTCGACGAGCGCAAACTCCCGCTGCGGAAATCCAGCAGGGAAGAGAGGAATGCCTTCGCCGATCAGCACGGGCACGACGCCGAGATACAATTCATCCACCAGATCCGCGCGCAGGAATTCGCGTGCCAGCTCGCCTCCGCCCATCAGCCAGATATGCTTCCCCGGCTCTCTGCGAATTCGCGCGACGAGCATCTCCGGCGATTCATTCGTGAAAATCACGCCATCGCGTTCCCCCGGCGGCTTCGTCCGCGACATCACGTACATCTTCATCGTCGTCTTGGGCAGTTTCCCGCCGCTCAGCCGCAATGCGTCCTCGAGCGTCTTGCGTCCCATGATGCCCGCGTCCACGGTCGCGAAAAACGGTCCCATCGAATAATTCTTCGGATGAATCAGGAAATCGATATCGCCGTTCCGTCGCGCAATGTAGCCGTCCAGGCTGATGCCCAGCCCAAGAATCACCTTGCGCACGCCGCTTTCGCGCGCTTTCGCCGCTCGTTTCCGCGATTTTTTCTTCAGCATCGCCGTCTCCTGGCGGGACTTTGCTCCGCATCTTACAGCGGAATCCTCAGGATGGCCAAGCTTGGGAGCCGCTCGAAGGAGTGCCGCCGGTGGGAATTCATCTCGCCACCCTCATCACCGCGCCTCATCCGTGCTGGCGTAAGAGAAAACCTAAATCCGCCTCCGCCGAATCGTACCAAGTGGAGGGAAGTATGGATTCTTCGCGTTCCGCCGATTCCTTTGCTGTGCGGTTTTCGTTTCTGAAGACCTTTCGTCTCTCCGCAGCGCGTCTTCTGTCGCTCATCTCATATTCGAGGAGTTATTCTCATGACCCACGCCCCGTTTCACGATCTGTATTTTTCTCTCGCAATTTTTGTTTTGGGAGTTCACCTGCTTTTTAATCTTTGGTATGTTTTCGGCGCCTTCGTCACCAAAGGCCGCCCGCGCCTCGAAATCTTCCACATCGTTTCGCTTTTTTATGGCGTGATTGCCGAAAACGCTTCCTTCCCGTGTCCGCTGACCATTCTCGAAAAATGGTGCCAGGCGCGCGCGGGATTTATTCCCTATCGCGGCACGTTTGAGCTGCACTATCTTCGCGCCGTGGTCGCGCCGCATTTTCCCGAATGGTTGCTCGGCTATGGAGCCGTCGCCGTTTTTCTCGTCAACGTCGGCATCTACGCGCGCCGCTTCGCCTTGCATTACGCGCAGACGCATCGCCACGCGCACTGACGCGCCGCATTCGATCGTTTCGCATTTCGCGGAAAGTGTTTCGGCTGCCCCAGCTTGCCACGATGCGCTCAGGCGCCGTTTTCGTAGGCGCGACGCCCCGCATCGCGTGGCTTGTTTGGAGTGCGGCGGTCCGCCACGCGGATTCCGGCATGCCTGCCGTGGCAGGCGTAGCCGGAACTCGACGCCGCTTTGCCGCAGCTCCGTCCTCAACCCGTAAGGTCGCCCGCGTGCCCCATCCTTTGCGCTTTGCGCGCGTATCGCCGCGTGCAGCAACGCCAGTGTCTTGTGGGTCGCGGCTTCAGCTGCGACAGAAGGACGTGTATTGTGGCAGCGGCTTTAGCCGCTGAAGTACGGTTTTACGGCTTTACCGCATCCATCTAGAAATGCGGCAGCTTGCCTTTTCCCGCTACGCCTCCGGCCAAATTGAACGACGGCGGCGCAGCCAGAAAAATCTCGCCCGTTCCCGGCGCTCCCACGGTTCCCGCAGTCGAAAACGTCGCGTACCCTCCGCCGCTCGTCGCGCCGAAATCGCCAGTGAACTCATTGCCGTTCGCATCCGCCGAAATCAGCGTGGTCGTCTCCGGACACGACGCCGGCGGCAGGCATACATTCACGGCGTAAACCTCCTGGCCCGTCACGCCCGCCAGCAGCGGCGCGAGCGACGTAAACACCGTCTCCGTCTCCGACACCGCCGGATTCGAGCTATCCCCGTTCCCCGGATTTCCGCTCCCATCGGCGGAAAGCAGAATATTTCCCGATGGCGAGCATCCGACCGTCGCCGGCAAGCTCAGGCACACATTCGAGCCGAGAATCTGCTGATTCGCTGAAGCCTGCGGCAGCAAATTGGCCGCGCTCGTCGCATACGCGATAAAAATTCCCGTCGAATCCGTCGCCGCCGGAGTCACGCTGTCGCTCGCACCAAGATTGTTCGCGGAATTCGCCGAGACCAGCACGGTCATCGGAACGCACGGCGCCTGCATGAACGGCTCGCCTTCGATGCACGTTGATCGCGCGTACACCTGCTGCGCGCCATTCGCCAGAACTCCCGGCGCGATATTATCGGCCAGTGAATCGAACGCCACGGCGATTCCCAGCGGATCGATCGATGGCGCTGTCGAACTGTTGTCTCCTGCCGCGCCGGTCGCATCCGTCGAAAAAAGTTGCAGCCCTGCGGTACATCCGCTCACCGCGCCATTCGCGCCATTGCAGCTCTGGTAGAGATAAATCTGCGGCGTCCCCGGCACCGAAGCCGAGATCAGATTCGTCGCCGAAGATTGAAACGCAATATAAAATCCAAACGCGCTGATGGTTGGGGCTGTGCTCGGCGCATTTCCCGCCGTGCCGCCGGATCCCGCGCTAACGAGCGTCAGCTTCGGCGTGCAGCCGCTCACCGCGCCGAAAATGTTATTGCACGTATCGTAGAGATAGATTTGCTCGACCGCCTGCGTCGCGCCGGAAACGAGATTCGTGTCGTCGCTCTCGAAAACGACGTATCGTCCGTCCGGCGAAATCGCCGGCCTGTCGCTTCCGACGATCCCTCCCGCGCCGGCTCCGCTCGCTCCCGATGAGATCAGCGTCAATTGCGGTGTGCAGCCCGATGCTGCGCCCAGGCAGTTCTGCTGCAAATAAACTTGCGAGAGGCCGTTCGTCGCGCCGCTCACGAGGTTCGTTGCCGTCGAATCAAACGCTACAAACACGCCGCCATCCGACACCGACGAATGTGTGCTCGAGGCGTTTCCCGGCGTCCCGCCCGTCGCCGATTGCTCGATAGGGAACTGCCCCGAAGCGCCCGCCGAAGTCACCAGAAAACTCGTCGCCGCCGTCCCGCCGCTCGCCGCCAGTTGATTTTCCACCGTCACCGGAATCGTCCCCGCCGTCGCCACCATCGAAGCGGGAATCGTCACCGTGATCGAACACGCCGTCACAATATTGCAAGTCACCGGCCCGTTGGGCGTCAGCGGTGGATTCGTCGTGCCCGCCTTGCCCACTTGCACGACGACGTTCGGCGAAACATTCATCACCGTCAGCGTCAGCGGAAAGCTCGCTGCGCCGGCGCTCACGGCCAGCGGCGCTTCCGTCAGAATTTGCGGCGACGTAACATTGAACTGCACGTTCGACGAGTTGACCCCGCTCGTCGATGCGTTCACCTGCACGGGCCCTGCCGCGTTCACGTCCCCCGGCGGCACAGTCACCAGCAGCGTGACCAGGCAGTTCGTCGCGCTGCTGCATGGTTCCACCAGCACCGACGACGGCGTCAGCACATCCGTGCCGAAATCAATGTCCGTTCCGCCATTCAAATTCGCGCCAGTAATCGAAAGCTCGAATTCGCCGTATCCCGCGGGCACGGACATCGGAGACATCTGCACAATCGTCGGCTGCGGATTCGAATTCCCGCATCCCCAGAGAACGAGGCATACCGCCAGGATCGCTCCTTGCAGCATCCCCGCTCGAATGGCTCGTCCCTGCATTCCGTGTTCCTCCGCGTCCTTCCCGCCGCGATTCGCGCAGCGCGCCCGAATTCCGTTCAGCCGCAATTCAGACGGAAGCCGCTCCTGCTGGATTGGCTTTAGCATTATACGTATGCGCGGCGCAGCGGCAAGGAGCGAAACGCGCAAATCGCCGCGCCGGGATCCGCAAGAATCCCGATCTCATACTAAATGTGGGCTGCGATGCCGTATTTTGCGCTGCGGGTTGCACGCACTGGCGAGATCAAATTTGGCAGAATGCGGCGGAAGAACGCTCTAAAACAAGAAAGGCGGCGCTCCGGGCATGCGCCGCCCTTGGTATCCGGAAAGAAGCAGTGGCTCGCGAGCCTTAGTTTGCCGTCGCGTGCTGGCTCGGCACAGGGGCATCCAGCAGCTTCTTTATCATCTGATAGAGCCGGCGTCGCGCGAGCGAGTCCATTCCCATGAACTCAACTCCCATGCCGCGGCCCAGATGCATGCTGCGCACCACAGCCCGCGCGCGGACTTCGCCTTCCGGCGTGTCGAACAGCAATAGCAAATTCGTTCCCACTTCCGCCGGATCGCGCGTCGTGATGTAGATTCCGCCGAGGCCCATGTTGCGCGCGCGGTTGGCGTCGCGCCGCCCGCCGCCCTGCCATGCTACGAGAAACGACCGCCGGAAAACGGCGCGCGGATGCCGCCGCTTCGTGCTCTTGCTTACCATCGGAAGAGCCATGTGTCTTTCTCCCAAGTAAGAAGTGTCACCCTAACTTCTTAAAATCGCCTAGCTCGCCGGATTCACCGGCGCCAGCATGCGCAACAGATTGACGAGCCGTTCCATGTCGTACGGCTTCGCCACGCAAACCGTTGCACCGAGCGCATGCGCCGTCGAAAAATCGCTCGGCAATCCCGTGCGCGTGGTCAGCACAATCGGCACGCGCGTGAATTTCACATTGCGCCGCACGATCACGCAAAAATCGTAGCCGGACATTTCCCCACCGCCGCGTACCGTTCCCGGAAAAGCCTCCGATTCGGAGACGATCGCTGCCGGCGTGCGGTGCCGCAAAATCGACATCGCCGAATTCGGCTCCGCCACATCTTCGACGGCATATCCTTGCATTTCGAGTTGTGAGCGCAGCAATCGCCGTTGCCGTTCGTCCGCATCCACCACCAGAACCATCTGTTTTTCCGGATGCCCGCTGGCCTGACTGCCAGGCGTCTTCAGCCGCGCCGCTTCGCTTTCGAGCGGCCGTCCCAGCGAATCCACCAGCTCGTATGTCGGTTTGCCCTCGATGAACGCCACCGCGATTCCATAGCGCTTCTCGCTCGCCCGCGCCACTCGCACCACTTGTCCGCGCTGCTCGTGCGGCTGCTCGCCGGGGACCGGGCGATAGGGAAATACGACCGCGACCTCCTGTCCCTGCGTGTAAGTATTTCGCCCGCTTTCGAAAAGCACTCCTTCGCGCGAGACGTCGATCGTCATCGTCACATCGAAATCCGAGCCGTGCGCGATATTCACCTGCCGCACGCGCACCGGCGCCGAGATTTTCACGCGCCTCCGGTGCCGCCTCTCTGTTCTTACAGCTGGCGTTCTCGAAACCGCGCCGTTCGAATCTGTCTGTTCTGCCGTGGCGCTTCCCGCCGAACCATCGCCGTATCGGGCTGCATTCGCGCCGCGCGACCGTTTCGGCGTCTCCGCGGCCATTTCCGCGATCAACGCCGCCACTGCGGCCTTCGCCGGATCTCCGTCTGCGGATTTCGCTTCGGCAGTCTTCGTCGTCGCGGCGGACGCGGTTTTGGCCTTGGGCTTTGGCGCATCACCCTGCCCGTTATTAAATTGGAAAAGCCGCACCATCCGCGTGTTCATTCTCTTTCCTCGTCGCGCCGTCTGTCGTAACAGTCGTTGCTAAACTCTGCTTTTTCGAGCGCTTTCGCGCGACACACAATCCGTTTAATGGCACTTCTGCACTCCAGTAGGGTAGCCTCCCGCCTCTGGAGCGCACACTGGCCTAACTGGTTCATTTTCAGTAGTACCGACGTACTTTGCCCCGCGCCGCTTGCTGGCAAGCTTCGCAAAGCAATCAAGAATCTCGGTTATTCAGCAGATAAGGAGCCTTCGCAACAACTCGCAAGTGCTTGCTTCGAAAGGCCTTGCGCACCCATTATGGTACTGGTCCCTAGCGCAAGTGATTGCACATCTGCCGCATCTCGCTGCGATATGCCCACTCGACATTCGCCATAAGTCTTTTGGAATGAGCATATTGGTTTCGGCATCCAAATTGCTACCGTTCCGGTAGCTGTTTTGTATTTCGTCTGGCTCACTGCCAGCAAATTCGTCTTGGACTGTTGCTCCTCAGAGGTCCAAGCGGGGGGAAGGCTGATGAAAGTTAGCACGGTTTCTAAGTCGTTGACGCTTTGCGGGGCCCTAGCGCTGGGCACATTCCTCCTTGTGCCTGCGAGCGCCATGGCCAGCGCCGTCAAGGTCAACCTGAATAACAATTCGAACGACCATAGTCCCGTCTCGGACGTCAGCGTCGTGAAATTCAATTTCGGCGACACGGGGTCGAATGGCGGCAATTCAATGTTCTCGCACGGAGACATTGTTCTGAACCATTCGTTTTTCAATGAGTATTCCATCTCGCCAAACTCGGTTGCCCCCACGCCGGAGCCTGCTACATTGACGCTGCTCGGCACGGGCCTGCTGGGTCTTGGTTTCCTGCGCCGCAAGTTCCTTCGCGCCTAGTTTGGTTGATCAGCTTTTGCCGACCGGCCTCTGACGGGGTCGGTCGGCTCCTCCTCCCCTTCGCAAGTTCATCTCTGCACATTCAGCCTTGCCCCTAGGCTTCCCAGATCGCACTTTTCACCCCGTCCAACCACATTGCGCAAGGCCTTTGCCTGAAAGTGAACCTGTCTGCATATCCGCAGGACCGCTCCCGCCGCGGCTTCCGATTTGCCCCGCGCACGACCGCTGTAGTCAATGAATGTCGCTCGTGCCAGATCATCGAATGGTTCAGACAACCCTGTTCTTCACACTTGCAGCTTGGTTTAGCAAGTCAGAAGCAGTCCGGCGAGAATTCGGACGCAGTTCGGCGTCCAGGCGCCTTCGTTGCCCGGTGTAGGCAAGTCGCTTGCAGCTACGCCGCCCGGTAGGCTTTCTGTAAGCCTGCGCCAGGGCTCAAGAGTTGCGTCGAAAGAGGCGTTGCGGGTGCCATGCAGTCCGGGTGCTTGAGACGCTTCTTTCGAGACGTTTCTTTTCGAGTGCGTTCGGACCCTGTGAATCGTCGGCAGTTCGGCGCTTCGCCGCCGCTTTTGACGATCCGCTCGGCCTTGGCTGACAGTGCCGTTTTTGGGGGGCGGCGCTGGGAAGCGAACGAAAGGGAAGGTAACAGCAAATTGCATTTCGGCGGTGACTGTGCTATAGAGCACGCGCCGGACGGACGATAACCTCAGAGGGGGTCGATTTCATGCACAAAAGAACATCGTCAATTCTCGGGACTTTGGTTGCAGCGGTTGCTTTGCTCGCCATGTCGGCAAGCGCGCAGGGCGGGATCACCTCGATTCACTTGGGAGCAAGCACCAGCCCCAACGGCATCATCTTCACGGGCAACGGAGGGGGGAGCATGGCCGTGGACATCGGTGGATGCCCGCTTAGCGGCAGCGTGTCTTGCACGGCGCCCGGCTCTGTCACGGGTTCGGTTTCAGTCGGCGGCGGAGCGAACTATTCTCTGAGCGCCGATTCGCTGACAGCATCCTTCTTGAGCACTGCTCCGAGCGGCGTCGACTCTTGGTCGCTCTCCGGAAGCGCGGATGCGTTTACTCTGTCTCTCCCCAGCTTTTCGGGTGCCTTCGGCGGCACCATCAATTGGACGGAAATCGTCGAAAACACGTCGGGCGTTTCGTTGATCGGCGCCGTCAGCTACATGGGCGCGGGGAGCTTCACCGGAGATAATGGGTCAATCAATATCGGCGTCCTGCTTGCGCCGCTGTCGTGCATGAACGTAACCGGCAGTTGCACGCTGGCCAACGTTTCCGGCGAACCGGGCGATCCGCCGGCCGCCTTCAGCTCTGTCGGTTCCGGCTCGTTCAGCAACACTCCGCCGGTTGTCGGCGCCACACCGGAGCCTGGCTCCTTGCTGCTTCTCGGCACCGGTTTGCTGGGCGTCGCGCCATTCATTCGCCGGCGCTTTGCTCGCGCGTAGCTGATTGAGGATTTGTTTTAGCCGATTTTCAGGCAGGCTTGAAGGGACTCAAGCTTGCCTGAGAAAAAGAGAAATGCCTCGCGACGGCCTGCACTCGATTGAGACCGGCCACAGCGAGGCGTTTTTCTTTCCGCGCATATCGTTACAGAAGTTTCTGCCTGCGGCCTGTGTCTGGCGCCTTGGTTTTGCCCTCCGCGAAACCGTTCAATCCAAGCCAACGCGATGGACCAAATCGGCAAATCGCGGATCGCTGCGCAGAGGATCATAGCGCGGGTCCACCTTCAGAAGGCTCAAACTAATGGAGTGTTCCTTGTAGCCCTGCTCCAGCCAGGCAAAGGCTTGGTCATTTTCACCGAGGCCCAAATAAGCTTCCACAAACGCCTGAGCGGGAACGAATCCTTTCTGCCGCCGCCCGTTCAATTCGGCGAGAAGGCGCAGCGCATCGCTGCGCCGCCCGGCGCGAGCGTAGGCGCAAATCAATGTGCCCATCACGCCGGGGCTGCGGTTCGATAGTGGCAGCGCTTTCTCTAGGACGGGAATCGCATCCCGGGGCTGATTCTTGATGATCAGGAGGATTCCAGTGTCCCAGAGAGCCACGGGATCATCTGGCGCGGATGTCAGACTGGTGCGCAACTCTCGAAGAGCCTCATCATAGCGCCGGGCGTTGACCAGCATCCAGCCGATATCCGTGCTGTCGATGGTAACCGGATCGAGCTCGCGGCCGCGTTCGGCCCATTCCAGCGCCTCGTCCGCGCGTCCGTGGGACAGGAGCCACCAGGCGAGCCCCAAGTGGGCCAGTGGATCGCTGGCGTTCAACTCCAGGGCGCGCTGGTATTCCGTCTCCGCCTCCGCCCATTGCCACTCCTCCGTCTCCGCGTCTGCCAGCAAATCGTGCGCTTCGTAGAGGTCTGGATCCAGCTCAATCGCTTTGCGAGCCGCATCCATCTCGTTCTGGCGGGCCGCCTCAGGTGGATCTCCGATAAAATTCGAGTCGAGTTCGCTGTATGCCTCTGCTAAGCCCACGTAGGCCGGCGCGAAGGACGCGTCTCTCTTTATGGCATCGCGGAAGTCGCCCATGGCCAGTTCGATGTCAGATCTTTTGTCGCTCTGGTCTAGTGCATACCGGCCTTTCAAGTAGCTCTCGTAGACCTCCGGGGCGACCGCGCGTGCTGCCTTAAGTCTTTCGTGCTCGCCTCCGGTGACGGTAACCTCAACCTTTTCCGCGATGGCTTGCGCCACGTCGCTCTGCAATGCCAGCACGTCCCGCAGGCTGCCATCGTAGGTCTCTGACCAGAAGTGATCATCCGTCGCGCCGCGAATCAACTGCGCTGTCACGCGAATTCGGTCGCCCTGCCTCATTACGGAACCTTCGACGAGGGCATCAACCCCCAAATCCTTGGCGATTTCTGGTATTCCGATCTGCGGATTTTTGAAACGCATCGCCGATGTGTAGGAGATGACGCGCAACTCGTGTATTCCCGCGAGGCGCCCAATCAGCGCGTCGGTCATTCCATCGGCGAGGTACTCCTGCGAAGGGTCTCCCGACAAATTCTTGAGAGGCAAGACGGCGAGCGACCGGATCTTCACGGCGGTCGGTGCCCCTCCGCGTCCTCGCGCAATGAAGTAAGCGGCCAGGCCAATGGCAACCACCGCGGCCGCGACGGCCCAATAACGTAACCGCCTCAGGGCCGCCTTTCGCCGGACTTGATCTTCGGCCTCACGGAGATCTTCTTCCTGTACACGGGAACGTAAGTTGCGAGATTGCAACCAATCGTCGAGTTCGGCGCTCAGCGCGTAAACGGAGCCGCTCTTGTCGTGCAAATGCCGGTGTACAGGCATTCCCTCGCGCTTCTCCCATCGCTGCACAGTCGTCACATCTCGGCTGAGGTACGCAGCAATCTCTTTCCAGGAGTCCAGCCGTTCCTCGGAGGGCTTCACGGAATTGGAGTTTTCAGGAGATTCCACCACGGCGCTCTCCCAAAGGCCATTGTTGCAGGTTGCGCTAATTGTACCCCCGCGAATCCACACTGCAAAGCGCGGTATTTGGCTGCAAATGACTGCGCCAAGGGCCTTTCCGCGCAATGCGCTTTGACGTCGCCGCCGACGTCGCCGATGATTGCCAAAGATTTCATGCGCGACGTCGCGCGAAAGAAATTTCTGAGCCAAACGCTTTGCGGTGCTTTCCAGCGTTTTGCTTCGTAAGGGCTTTCGCCGGCGAAAGCGCAATTCCAAACATTAGAGGTGCCCGATGAGCAGAAAAATGAACAGAGAGATGAACAGAAAAACGATTTTGTTGGCGGCATGTGCAGTTGCGGTTTTCTTCTTGGCTTTTGGTACGAGCGCCTTGGCGCAGGACGGGCCATGGCATTTCAGCGGCTTGATCAACGACTACACGCCGCAGACCGTCAATCCCGCTGGCCCTTGGGAAGTCCGCGGCTCATGGTCTTTGGATTTGGAGGATTTTGGC